>CAYMWZ010000011.1:6527-22868 GCA_964394385.1 uncultured Nitrospinaceae bacterium
AATTGATTTGTAAGGTAGTTATTCTACCTGACATGATTGACAACCCCTAAACCCTTTGCTACCAAGTGCGGGTTTCGGCCCCCGCCGCGGCTTTTTCGTGGAGGAAGATGGGATGGAGAAATTCTTGGCGGCCCTGCTTCCGGAGGGATCCGTCGCCTACGCCATGGCTGCGACCCCCCGAGAAGGCGGGGACCAGTCCAGCTTTCTTCTGCAGATGGTTCCGTTTTTCTTGGTTTTCGCGATCATCTATTTTCTCATGATTCGCCCCCAGCAGAAGCGCCAGCAAGAGCACCGCTCGATGCTCGCCTCGCTGAAGGCTGGCGACAGCGTTCTTGCGGGGGGGATCTACGGCGAGATCACCAGGATCAAGGACGATGTCGTCCATCTCAAGGTGGCCGACAACGTTCGCATCCGCGTCCACAAGTCTGTCATCTCCGCCAAGACCGCATCGGAAGAAAAGCCACAGGGTTCCTCGTAAGCCGTTCGCGGGTCTCCTCCGCCGACGAGAGCGGTTGGGCGGCCAGGCCCGGGAGGAATGGATGAAGGGGCAAGGTTGGCGCGCAGGCTTGATTGCGGTCGTGCTCGGGACCGCGGTGTATTTCCTCATTCCCCCCAAAGACCGGATTCACCTCGGCCTGGACCTCCAGGGGGGAATTCACCTCGTCCTCGAAGTCCAATCTGAGAAGGCGGCTGACTCCAAGCTCGATCGGTATTTCGCTGAGATTCGCAACCGCCTCAGCCTGGAGGACATCCGAACCACGGCCTTCGACCGGGAAGGAAGGAAAATACGCATTGGGTTGTATCGGGAAAGCGATCGACCCCGCCTGACCTCCCTCATGCAGAGCTATCCCGACCTGGCACTCGAAAGCGCGGAGGGGACCCCTCCGATCTTTGTCCATTCGCTTTCCTCCCAGCAGGCCCAGCGGATAATGGAACAGGCGGTCTCCCAGGCGCTCGAAACGATCCGCAACCGGATCGATCAGTTCGGCGTGCGCGAGCCCACCCTCCAGCGCCAGGGCGAGCGGCGGATCATCGTCCAGCTGCCAGGGGTGCAGGACCCGGCGCGGGCGAAGGCCCTGATCGGCAAGACGGCCCTCCTGGAGTTCAAGCTGGTCGATGAGAGCGCGAACCCCGTGGAGGCCCAGCAGAGCGGCCCCCCCGAGGGCCTGCAGCTGCTCTACGAAACCACCCGCGACCGGGCGACGGGCCAAGTGCTCCGCCAGGTTCCTCTCCTGGTGAAGAAAGAAACGGCCCTTACGGGGGACAACCTGACGGACGCGCGCGTGGAGATCGGGGACCGGTTCAACGAGCCTTACGTGAGCGTCTCGTTCGATTCCGTCGGGGCCGCGGCGTTCGACCGGCTGACGGCCGCCAACGTGGGCCGGCGCCTGGCCATCGTTCTTGACGGGGTGGTTTACAGTGCGCCCGTGATTCAGGAGCGGATCGGCGGGGGGAGAGCCCAGATCACGGGGCGCTTCACGCTGGAGGAGGCCCGGGATCTCGCCATCGCCCTGCGCGCCGGCGCGCTGCCGGCGCCGGTGCAGATCCTGGAGGAGCGCGCGGTGGGGCCCTCCCTCGGCGCGGACTCCATCCGCCAAGGCATCGTCAGCATCATCGTGGGCTTCGTCCTGGTGGTGCTCTTCATGTTGGTATACTACAGACTGAGCGGGGCGGTGGCCGTGCTCGCCCTCGCGCTCAATCTCCTGATCGTGATGGGCGCGCTCGGGTTCTTCGAGGCCACCCTGACGCTTCCGGGCATCGCGGGCATCGTCCTCACCGTGGGGATGGCCGTGGACGCCAATGTTCTCATCTTTGAGCGAATCCGTGAGGAGCTGCGGCTGGGGAAGACGATCCGCTCCTCCATCGACGCAGGGTACGGCAAGGCCTTCCTCACGATCCTCGACTCGAACGTGACGACGGTGATCGCCGCTTTGGTCCTTCTTCAATTTGGCACCGGCCCCATCAAGGGCTTCGCCATCACTTTGAGCGTTGGCATCGCGGCGAGCATGTTCACCGCCATCTTCGTCACTCGCTTCGTGTATGATTTCGTCCTGTCGCGCCGCGATGTGAGGAGCTTGAGCATCTGATGGAATTTTTCCGGTCGGATACAAACTTCGACTTCATCGGAAAATGGAGAATCTTCTGCGGCATCTCCATCGCGGCCGTGATCCTTTCCCTCCTTCTCTTGGCCGTGAAGGGCGTCAACTACGGGATCGACTTTTCGGGCGGAACTCTCGTGCAAGTTCTTTTCAAGGACGCCAAGCCGGTCGCGGAGGTGCGCGGGGCCGTCTCTGGGCTTGGTTTGGGTGATCCGTTGATTCAGAATTTCGGATCCCCGCGGGAGTTCCTGATTCGCGTCGGGAAGTTTTCGGGCGCCGTAAAGGGCGTGGAGAGCCAGATTGGGGAGGCGCTCGAGAAACGCTTCGGAAAGGGCTCCTTCGAGGTGCGGCGGACGGAGATCGTGGGTCCCCAAGTGGGTGAGGATCTGCGGCGGAAGGCGATGAGCAGCATGATCTTCGCCTTGCTCGGCATCCTGATTTACGTCAGCCTCCGGTTCGAGTTCCGCCAGGCGGTCGCCTCGGTCATCGCCTTGATCCATGACGTAATCGTGACCATGGGGGTTTTCGCCCTCTCGGGGAAAGAATTCAATCTCCCCATCGTTGCGGCGGTGCTGACCATCATCGGGTATTCCTTGAACGACACCATCGTGATCTTCGACCGGCTCCGGGAAAACACCCGCTTCTCCAGGCGTGCGGGTCTTTTCGAGCTTTGCAACCGCTCGATCAATCAGACGCTGTCCAGGACCGTGCTCACCGCAGGCACGACGCTGATCGCCGTGCTGGCCTTTCTCTTCCTGGGGGGCGACATCATCTCCGATGTCGCCTTTGTCCTCGCCGTGGGCATCGTGGCGGGCACATACTCCACCATCTACGTGGCAAGCCCCCTGCTCTTGATTTGGCCTGAGGGCCTGTGGGGGAGGAGCGCCCGCGGTCGCCGGAACCCGGCCAAGGCCTAGCCCTTTTTGCCCCGAATCCCCCCGGGGCGGTTCGGCGATGATTTTGAGGGAGGAGGGGGCGCTAAAATTTGGCCTTCTTCGCGGGAAGGGCCTTTTCGGCGAGCAAGGCTTCGATGAAGCGGTGGCCTTCGGGCGTATCCCAGTTGCGGTATCCGATGCTTCCTCCCACCACCTCTCCCCGCCGGTTGACGAAGAAGTTCGTGGGCGTGTAGCGGACGCTGAAGACGGGGTACACCTCTCCCTGCGGGTCGAGCAGGTTCAGGAAGGTGACCCCGTATTGCTTATTGTAGGGCTGGACGAGTGAGGGGTCCCGGTCCATCGAGATGGCGACCACGAGCAGCCCCTTATCCCGGTACTTTTGGTGAATCTTTTCGAGAGCGGCCCGCTCCCGCGCGCAGTGCGGTCACCAAGTCGCCCAGAAATTCAACAAGATCACCTTCCCGATGTTCTCATTCATGAGGAACGGCTTGTTGTCGACATCCGGGAGGGTGAACTCGGGCACTGCCACCGCCTCGATGGGCTGCACCCCCAGGGCCGCCATCAGGGGGCGGAGGTCGGCCTTTGGCCCCGGTTGAGGGGCCCCCTTGCCGTCGCTTGCGCCGAAAGACCTTGGGGAAAGGTGCGGCGTCAGGGGCGAAACAAGGAGGGCGGCCAGGAAAGCGAAAAACCAGACCTTAATCTTCATCTGCCTCATCCTGGGAAAAGGAACGGGGCCCTATTATCAGCTCCACGACGGCAAACACGCGGATCCCGGGAAAGATTCCCGGCGGCCCGAGGGCGGGGATGCCCGCGGAACGGTGCCTCGGCCGTCTCTCACTTGCGGGCCTCCCGCTGGGCCCGGATTCGGAGGCGGAGGGCGTTCAGGCGGATGAAGCCTTCGGCATCCTTGTGGGAGTAGACTGCATCCGCCTCAAAGGTCGCCAAATCGGGCCGGTAGAGGTTTTTCTCGGCCGGCGCCTTCCGCCCAACCACTTGGCAGGACCCTTTGTAGAGCTTCACCTTCGCCCTCCCCCAGACAGAACGCATCGCCTCATCGATGGCTGTCTGGAGGAACTCCCTCTCGGGAGAGAACCAAAAGCCATTGTACACCAGGCGGGCGTACTGGGGGATGAGGGAGTCGCGCAGGTGGAGCACCTCGCGATCCAACGTGAGGGACTCCACGGCCCGGCGCGCCGCATGGAGGACGGTGCCGGCCGGCGTCTCGTAGACGCCCCGGCTTTTCATCCCCACGTAGCGGTTCTCGACCAGGTCCACCCGGCCAACGCCGTGGGCGCCCGCCAGCCCGTTCAGCCGCTCCAAGAGGGCGACCGGGGGGAGGCGCTCGCCGTCGAGGGAGACGGGATCCCCGTTTTCGAATCCGATTTCGACGTGGACGGGCCGGTCGGGCGCCTTCTCGGGCGAGACCGTGAGAACAAACATCTCCTCCGGCGGCTCGGCCCAGGGATCTTCGAGGATGCCTCCCTCGAAGCTGATGTGGAGGAGATTTCTGTCCATCGAATAGGGCTTCTCGGCCGTCACCGGCACGGGGATCCCGTGCCGCTGGGCATAGGCGATGAGTTCGGAGCGCCCGCCAAAGTCCCAAAGGCGCCAAGGAGCGATGACGGGGATCTCGGGATCTATCGCCGCGTAGCCCAGCTCAAAGCGGACCTGGTCGTTTCCTTTGCCGGTGGCCCCGTGGGCGACGGCGTCCGCGCCCGTTTGGCGCAGCACCTCCATTTGGCCCTTGGCGATGAGGGGCCGGGCGATGGAGGTGCCCAGCAGATAGGATCCTTCATACACCGCCCCCGCGCGGAGCATGGGGAAGATGAAGTCCCGCGCGAACTCTTCCCGGAGGTCAAGGATGTGGCAGACCTCGGCTCCGGTGGCCAGGGCCTTTTGCTCCAGGCCCTCGAGCTCCCCGGGCCCCTGGCCCACGTCGGCAGCGTAGGCGATGACGGCGCACCGGTAGGTCTCCTTGATCCATCTGAGCATGACCGAGGTGTCGAGCCCGCCCGAGTAGGCAAGGACGACCTTGTTCGGCTTAAGGGCCATTCTTTCCTCCGACAAGGATCTCGAGGAGGACCTTCTGGGCGTGGAGGCGGTTCCCCGCCTGCTCGAAGACCACGCTCCTGGGTCCGTCGATCACCTCGGCCGTCACTTCCTCGCCCCGGTGGGCAGGAAGGCAGTGCATGAAGATGGCATTTTTCTCGGCCCAGTGAAACAGCTCGCCGTGGACGCGGTAAGGCGCCAGGGCTTCCTGGCGTTGCTCCTCCTCGGCCTCTTGCCCCATCGAGGTCCAGACGTCGGTATAGATGGCGTGAGCGCCTTTGCAGGCCGTTTGGACGTCCTCGGTGACGCTGATTTCCGCGCCCGAGGCGGGGGCGAGTCCGAGGGCACGGAAGAGGGCCCCCGGGTCCGGGTGGAACTCGGGCGGGCAGGCCGCGCTCACGCTCACCCCAATCAGGGCGCCGATGAGGAGGAGAGAGTTGAGGACGTTGTTTCCGTCCCCCAGGTAGGCGAGCTTGAGGCCTCGCAGCGCGCCGAACTGCTCCCGCAGGGTAAGGAAATCGGCCAGGGCCTGGCAGGGATGGTGGAGATCGGTCAGGCCGTTGATGGCGGGGACGGTGGCGTTCTTGGCCACCTCCACCACGCGCTCGTGGCCGAAGGTGCGCATGACGATGCCGTCCACGTACTCGCTCAGCACCTTGGCGCTGTCGGCGAGGGTCTCCCCCCGGGCGAGGTGGGTGTCTTGCGGAGAGAGGAAGATGGCCCTGCCGCCAAGCTGGGCGATGCCTGCTTCGAATGAGACGCGTGTCCGGGTCGAGTGCTTCTCGAAGAGCAGGGCAATGGTTTTTCCGGCCAGGAGGGGTCGGACTTTCCCGGCTCGCGCCTCGCGCTTCTGGGCGAAGGCCTCCTCCACGAGGCTCAAGGTCTCCTCGGCCGTGAGTTCGGTCCCGTCCAGGTAGTCCCGCTTCTTCACGCCGCCAGCTCCTTCAGGGCGCCGTCCAGGAAGTCCAGGAGCTTGTCGATCATCGCCCTCTCCACCACGAGGGGGGGGATCAGCCGAATCACCTTCCCCACGGCGACGTTGAGGAGGAACCCCGCCTCGAGCCCCTTGGAGACGATCGAGGTCGCCTCGCGGTCCACCTCGCAGCCCAGGATGAGGCCCTTGCCGCGGATGCTCCGGACGATGGCGTGGCGCGAGGCCAGATCCCGGAGGCCCCTCTTGGCGTGCTCTCCCATCTCCGTCACGCGCTCCAGGAAGCCGGGGGCGAGGGTGGCGTCCATGGCAGCGCAGCCTGCGGCCGTGGCGAGGGGGTTGCCCCCGAAGGTGGCGGCATGGTCGCCCGGCTCGAAGGCCATGGCTCTGTCCGTCGTCACGAGGGCGCCGATGGCCGTGCCTCCCGCCAGCCCCTTGGCGAGGCTCATCGCGTCGGGGGTGACGCCAAAATGCTCGTGGCTCCACAGCTTCCCCGTGCGTCCCATGCCCACCTGGACCTCGTCGAACAAAAGGAGGAGATCGTTCGCGTCGCAGATCTCGCGCAGGCCCCTGAGGAATCCCTCCGGCGGGATGTTCACGCCGCCCTCCCCCTGGATAGGCTCGACGAGGATGGCGCAGGTCTTCTCGCCCACAGCGGCCGCCACGGACTCCAGGTCGCCAAAGGGCAGGTAGCGGAACCCCGGCACCAGGGGATGGAAGCCCTTGTGGAATTTCTCCTGGCCCGTTGCGGTCAAGGAGGCGAGGGTCCGGCCGTGGAAGCTCATCTCGAAGGTGAGTATCTCGTGCCGGCCCTCGCCGTACTTTTTGAAAGAGTATTTCCGCGCCAGCTTGATGGCCGCCTCGCACGCTTCGGTTCCGCTGTTGCAAAAAAAGACCTTATCCCCGAAGGAGTTTCGGGTGAGCCGCTCGGCCAGCCGTATCTGCGGCTCGATATGGTAGAGGTTCGAGACGTGCAGAAGGCGGCCCGCCTGCTCCCGGAGGGCCGAGACGACGGCCGGGTGGCAATGGCCCAGGTTGTTCACGGCGAGGCCCGAGACGAAATCCAGGTACTCCTTGCCATCCGCGTCCCAGACGCGGCAGCCTTCCCCCCGCACCAGGGCCACCGGATAGCGGCCATAGGTGGGCGCGACATGCTGAGCGGCGAGGGAGACGAGCTCAGCGTTGGTCATTGACGGTCCCTCTCTGGGTTTTGGGCTCAGCCCACGATCTGGGTGCCCACGCCTTCATCGGTGAACACTTCTAGGAGGACGGCGTGGGGAATCCGCCCGTCCACGATGTGGGTCTTCTTGACGCCGGAGGACAGGGCGTCCAGGCAGGCTTCCACCTTGGGGATCATTCCCCCCCGGATGACTCCCTCACCCTTGAGCTTTTGGACCTCTCCCGGCCGGAGGGTGCTCAGGAGTCTCCCATTCTGATCCAGAATGCCCGGCACGTCGGTCAAGAGAATGAACTTCTCCGCAGCCAGCGCGCCCGCGATGGCGCCAGCGGCCGAGTCGGCGTTGATGTTGTAGACGTTTCCATCCTCTCCCACGCCGAGGGGGGCGATGACGGGGATGTAATCCCCTGCCGCCAGGTGGTGGATGATGCGGGGGTCCACCTTCACCACTTCGCCCACCTGGCCGAGGTCCAAGTGCTCCTCCTGGCCGTCCGTCCCCTTCCGGCTGAGGGTGAGCTTCCGCGCCTTCGTGAGGCCCGCGTCCGAGCCGGAGAGGCCCACGGCCATCCCGCCGTGGCGGTTGATGAGGCGGACGATCCCCTTGTTCGTCGATCCCGAGAGGACCATTTCGACCACACCGACGGTCTCCTCGTCGGTGACGCGCAGTCCCTCGATGAACTCGGTCGCCTTCCCGATCTTCTTGAGGGTTTCCCCGATCTGGGGGCCCCCGCCGTGGACCACGACCACGTTGATGCCCACGTACTTGAGCAGGACCACGTCCTGGGCAAACGAGGCCTGGAGGTTCTTCTCCACCTGGGCCGCCCCGCCGTACTTGATGACGATGGTCTTTCCGGCGAAACGCTGAATGTAGGGGAGGGCCTCGACGAGGGTGGCGGCTCTCTCTC
The DNA here is from genome assembly GCA_964394385.1 of uncultured Nitrospinaceae bacterium. Lineage (GTDB taxonomy): Bacteria > UBA8248 > UBA8248 > UBA8248 > UBA8248 > CAYMWZ01. The sequence continues at coordinate 14,585 of CAYMWZ010000011.1, forward strand.
TCGGGTCCATCAGTTGCCTCCCCATTGATGCCTCCGCGCAGTCGCTCTCCAGAAGATTCCGGGCCACAAGGCCGGAAATATACACCTCGGGAATTCGGGGGCCAAGCTAAAGAGGGCGGAGGCTAGAGGATATAGCGGCTGAGGTCAAGATTCTCCACGATTCCTTGAAGCCTTTCGCGGACGTAAGCCGCGTCGATGCTGACCTCCTTGCCGGACATCTCAGGCGCGTTGAAGGAGATGTCCTCCAGGAGGCGCTCCATGATGGTATGGAGCCTGCGCGCGCCGATGTCCTCGGTTTGCTCGTTGATGCGGGCGGCGAAGGCGGCCACCTCCTCGACGGCGTCGTCGGTGAAGGAGACGCTGATGCCCTCGGTGGCGAGCAGGGCGGGGTACTGCCGGACGAGAGCGTTTTCCGGCTCCCGTAGGATGCGCACGAAGTCGTCCCGCCCCAGAGAACTCAGCTCCACCCGGATGGGGAAGCGCCCCTGCAGCTCGGGAATCAGATCGGAGGGTTTAACCATGTGGAAAGCGCCCGCTGCGATGAAGAGGACGTGGTCCGTCCGGACGGGACCGTATTTTGTCTGAACGGTGGAGCCCTCGACAATGGGCAAGAGGTCCCGCTGCACCCCCTCGCGGGAAATGTCGGGGCCGTGGCGTCCGTTGGCGTTTGAAGCGATCTTGTCGATCTCGTCCAGGAACACGATGCCCGACTGTTCGGTTCGGTGAATGGCCTCGGCGTTCACCTTGTCGGGGTCGATGAGCTTATCGGCCTCCTCCTGGCGGAGAAGCTTGAGCGCCTCCGGAACCGAGAGGCGACGCCTCTTCGTGCGTGGCGGGAACAGGCCACCCATGAGGTCCTTGAGGTTCAGGCCCATCTGTTCGAGGTCCGCCCCGCCGAGGAATTGGATCTCGGGCCCTTTCTCGGTCACCTCGACCTCCACCTCCCGGTCGTCCAGCTTGCCCTCCCGGAGGAGCGATTTGAACTTCTCCCGGGTGCGCTTGTAGTGTTCCTCCCCCAAGGGGTCTCGCGGCTGGCCGCGCTCGTCCAGGGCCCCGAAGCCGGGCGGCCGGGGCAGCAAGAGGTCGAGCAGCCGTTCCTCGGCCAGCTCTTGGGCGCGGGCCCTGTTAAGCTCGCGCTGTTCCTCCTGGACCATGCTGCGGGCCAGCTCGGTCAGGTCGCGGATGATGCTCTCGACGTCCCGCCCGACGTAGCCCACCTCGGTGAACTTGCTCGCCTCGACCTTGATGAAGGGGCTCTTGGTGAGGCGGGCGAGGCGGCGGGCGATCTCGGTTTTTCCCACGCCGGTCGGGCCGATCATGATGATGTTCTTCGGGGCGACGTCTTCTCCCAACTCGGGCGGCAGCTGCTGGCGCCGCCACCGGTTGCGCAGCGCGATGGCGACGGCCCGCTTGGCGTCGGCTTGGCCGATGACGTAGCGGTCGAGTTCTTCGACGATGCGGGCGGGGGTGAGTTCTTCCATCAGAGCACTTCGATGGTGATTTTGTTGTTCGTGTAGATGCAGATGTCGGCCGTGATCTCGAGGGAGCGCCTCACGATCTCGGCGGCGGTGAGGTCGGGCTCGAGGCTCAAGATCCCTCGGGCGGCCCCGGTGGCCACCGGGCCGCCGCTTCCGATCCCCAGGACGCCGTCGTCGGGCTCGATGATGTCTCCCGTGCCCGAGAGGATGAGGCTGGTCTCCTTGTCGGCGACGGCGAGGAGAGCCTCCAGCCGCCGCAGGACGCGGTCCGTGCGCCAGTCCTTGCCCATCTCGACGGCGGCCCGGGCGAGGTTTCCATGGTATTCGTCGAGCTTTCGTTCGAATCGCTCGAAGAGGGCGATGGCGTCCGAGGCCGAGCCGGCGAATCCCGCCAGGACTTTTCCTCCCGCGAGGCGGCGGATCTTGACGGCTCCGCGTTTCACGGTTGTCTGCCCCATCGTCACTTGGCCGTCCCCTCCGAGGGCGGTCTGGCCCCGGTAGCGCAGGGCGAGGATGGTGGTGGCGAGGATGGGTGCTCCCGGATAGGTCACCGTTTCTCCTTCGGTTTCCCAGGCCCTCTCGTTGAGCCCTTGCGTCCCCCCGCGCGGGCCCGCGGATGGGCGGCGTCATAGACGGTCCGCAGATGGTTGAAATCCACCTGGGTGTAGCGCTGGGTGGTGGACAGGCTCGCGTGGCCCAAAATCTCCTGAATCGACCGCAGGTCCGCCCCCATCTCCAGCAGGTGCGTGGCCGCGCTGTGGCGCAGCGCGTGCGGCGTGAAATGATAGCCGAACCCTCCCTTTGCTTCATAGCCCCGCAGGATGGCTCGCACGCGGGCGGGGGTGAGGCGCCCCCCCCGCTGGTTGCGGAGAAGGGGGGAGCCGGCCGCTCTGGCGGCTCGGGATGCACCCGGCCGGATCCGGCAATAGGCCTTAACCGCCTGGGCCGCTTCCTTGGTCATGGGCACGATTCGCTCTTTCTTCCCCTTGCCGCGGACGCGGATGAGCCGCTCGCGGGTGTCAACGTCGGCGTCGTCGAGTCCCGAGAGCTCCCCCACCCGGAGCCCTGAGCCGTAGAGGATCTCGAGCATCAGCCGGTCGCGGGCGCCCTCGGGGGTTCTGGCGTCCGGGAGCTCCATGAGGCGGACGGCGTCGTCCACCGGCAGAAAGGTCGGGAGGGGGCGCCTCGCCTTCGGAGAGGGAGTCCTCTCTGCCGGGTCGCCCACCTTGTACCCTTCTCGCCTCAGGAAGCGGAAGAAGCTGCGCAGGCTCGAAAGCCTACGGCTCACCGTCGAGGGACCGACGCCGCGGCGGTAGAGGTGGGCCAAGTAGGAACGGACGGCCAAGGCGTCCACCTCCTCGGGCGGGAGGGGACCTCCAGCCCATTCGGTGAGGAAAGCCTCGAAGTCGGCCAGGTCGAGGGAGTAGGCCCGCAGGGTGTGCGCCGAGGCTCCTCGCTCCTCGCGCAGGTACGCCTCGAAGAGAGCGCGGGCTCCTTTCAGGCCACCTGGGACATCAGGCGATCGCGCCATGGCTCGAGGTCCCTCAGGGAGCGCTCGATGATGTGCTTTTTGCGCTCCTTCCGGGGGACGCGCTTCTCCAAGGGCGGAAAGAGGCCGAAGTTTATGTTCATCGGCTGAAAGTTCTTCGGGTTGGCCTCGACGATGTAGCGGTTGAGCGCCCCCAGGGCGGTTGTGGCGGGCGGGGAAACGATGGGCTCTCTGCGCAAGAGGGCGGTCGCGTTGATGCCCGCGAGGAGGCCGATGGCGGCGGATTCGAGATATCCCTCGACGCCCGTGATCTGTCCGGCGACGAAGATGTTCGGGTGGCGCTTGAGCTGCAGGGTGCTGCGCATCAGCCGGGGCGCGTTGATGTAGGTGTTGCGGTGGAGGCTCCCGTAGCGCAGGAAGCGGGCCTCCTTAAGGCCGGGGAGGGTATTGAAGATGCGCTTTTGCTCCGGATATCTGAGCCGCGTTTGGAACCCCACCATGGAGAAGAAGTCCCCCGTCAGATTCTCCCGGCGCAGCTGGACGACGGCATGGTAGGTCTCTCCCGTTTTGGGATGCTCGATGCCCACCGGCTTCATCGGCCCGTAGGCGAGGGTCTCCCGCCCGCGGGCGGCCATTTCCTCGATGGGGAGGCAGCCTTCGAAGTAGATGGCCTTCTCGAAATCGCGAAGAGGGATTTTTTCCCCTTCGACAAGAAGCTGGACGAAGTGGCTGTACTCCTCCTCGGCGAGACCGATGTTGATGTAGTCGCCCTCGCTGTCCTCGTCGAGCCCCTTTCCGTAGCGGGAGGCCAGAAACGTCGCCGACATGTCGATGCTCTCGGAGTAGAGGATGGGGGAAATGGCGTCGTAGAAATAGAGGTACTTCCCCTGGGTGAGGCGGGCCACCTCGGCGGCGAGGGCGGGGCTCGTCAGGGGCCCCGTGGCCAGGATGGTGGGAATGTTCTCCTCGAGGGAGGTGACCTCCTGCCGGTGGATTTGGATGTGAGGCTCGCCTTCGATGGCCTCGGTCACGAGGCGGCTGAAGAGGGCCCGGTCCACGGCCAGGGCGATCCCCGCCGGGACGCGCGAGGCGTCCGCGGCGCGGAGGATGATCGAATCCATCCGCCGCATCTCTTCCTTGAGGAGCCCCGAAGCGTTCTCCATCGAGTTGGAGCGCAACGAATTTGAGCAGACGAGCTCGGCCAGGCGGTCGGTCTGGTGGGCCGGGGTCGGTTTGTTGGGACGCATCTCGTAGAGGTCGACGTCGACGCCGCGCCGCGCCGCCTGCCAGGCCGCCTCGCTTCCTGCCAAGCCGCCGCCGATGACCCGAAGCCGCGGGTTCATGGCGACGCCTCCCGATCCCGGGCGGGGGCCAGCGGCTGCCCCCCGTCCAATCGGGCGAGGAGGTCGGCCGGGGCCGCCTCGGCGTGGTCGCACGACTTGACGGGGCAAGCGAGCTGGGCGCCGGCCTTGCGCGTGGCCCTGAGGGTCAGGTGCGGATGCCCGCAGGCCGGGCAGGCCCGGGGCACGGGGCGATCCCACACGACGTAGTTGCACTGGGGGAACCGGTTGCAGCCATAAAACGGTTTTCCCGACTTCCGGGAGCGGCGGACGACGAGCTCGCCGTCGCATCCTTGGCGGCCGCAGGCGACACCCGTGGGGACGGGAGGGGGAGCTTCCCGGCCGCCGCGCAGAACCTTGCGGGTCTTGTGTTCCTTGGGAGAGGCCTCGCAAACGAGATAGAGTCCGAAGGGGCCCCTCCTCGCCTGCATTGGGGCGCCGCAGGTTTCACAGGGGGTGGCCTTTTCTTCGATCTGGGTGATTTCCTCGTCCGTCTCCCCCTCTGCGGCGTCGCCGTTGGGGAAGTTCTCGGAGTATTTGCAGTCCGGGTAGGTCGAGCAGGAAATGAACCAGCCATTCCTGCTGAATTTTTTCACGAGCGGGCTTCCACACTCGGGGCAGTTGCGATCGAGGGGCTCGGTCTTCGTCTTGAGGTTTGGAAGGACTTTCTTCGCCTCCTGAACCTTCTTTTCGAACCGCTGGTAGAAATCCCGCAGCACAGGGAGCCAGGGCGCTGTTCCTCTTTCGATTTCGTCGAGGTCGCTCTCCATCTTGGCCGTGAATTTGACGTCCATCACCTCGGGGAAGCCTTGGATGAGGAGCTTGCTGACCTCCCGGCCCAGAGGGGTGGGGATGAACTGCCGCTTTTTCCTTTCCACGGTCACGTATTTCCGCTTCTCCAAGGTGTCGAGGATGGTGGCATAGGTGCTGGGGCGGCCGACGCCGTCCTCTTCAAGCTCCTTGACCAGGGTGGCCTCGGAATAGCGCGGCGGCGGCTGGGTGAAGTGCTGCTCGGGAAGGACGCCGCTTGGGGCCGCTTCGGTTGCGCGCAGAGCGAGCGGGTCGTTTTCCGCGAGGGGGGGGAGCAGGCGGTCCCGCCCTCCGGGGGCGCGCCCCTCGTCTCCGTTCGAGTTTTCGGCGGCCTCTTCGGTCTTTTCCTGATAAAGGTCCAGGAATCCGGGGAACTTGAGGACAGAGCCGCTTGCCCGCAGGAGCAGATCCCCCGCCACGATGTCGACGGTCGTCTGGTCGTAGACGGCGGGGGCCATCTGGCTCGCGAGGAAGCGGCGCCAAATGAGGGTGTAGAGGGCGAGCTGGTCGGATTTCAGGAATCGCCCCACCCGTTCGGGAGTCAGGATGAGGTCGGTGGGGCGGATGGCCTCGTGGGCGTCCTGGGCCATCTCTCCGGTTTTGTAGACGGGAGGCTTACCCGGCAGGAATTTTTCGCCGTGGTTCTCTTTGATGTAGGACCGGGCGGCGGCGACCGCCTCGGGAGCGATCCGCACCGAGTCGGTCCGCATGTAGGTGATGAGGGCGACGGTGCCGAGCTCGCGCCCAAGATTGACTCCCTCGTAGAGGGCCTGGGCAACGCTCATGGTCCGCTTCGCGCTGAAGCGCAGACGGTTGGAGCTCTCCTGCTGGAGGGTGCTCGTGATGAAGGATGCGGGTGGGCGGCGGCGCCTCTCCCGCCGCTCGACTTTCGAGATGCGCAGGCTCGCCCCCTCGATCGCAGCGGCGAAGGCGCGCGCGCGCGCCTCGTCGGCGATTTCCGCCTCCTCGTCTCCGATCCGGTGAAGCTTGGCCTCGAAGGGGGGATGCTCGCCGGGTTTTTCCAGGAAAGCCGTGATCGTCCAGTATTCCTTGGGCTGGAAGGCCTCGATCGCGCCTTCGCGCTCGCAGATGAGACGGAGCGCGACGGACTGCACCCTTCCAGCGCTCAGCCCGAAGGCGACCTTGTTCCAGAGGATCTCCCCCGAGAGCTTGAAGCCCACGATGCGGTCGAGCTTTCGACGAGTCTCCTGTGCGTCGACTTTCTTCTGGTCGATGCGGCCGGGTTGGGCAAGGGCCTCGGTGACGGCCCGCGGAGTGATCTCGTTGAACGAGACGCGATAGATGCTGCCTTCCTTCCTGCCGTCGCCGAGGAGCTCCCTGATGTGCCAGGCGATGGCTTCCCCTTCGCGGTCGGGGTCGGGGGCGAGGTAGATCTGCTTGGCGCTCTTGGCCGCCCGCCGCAACTCCTCGATGGCTTTTTTCTTCGAGGGGATTTCACCGTAGTCGGCCTGAAAGTCGCGCCGCACGTCGATTCCCATCCGGCGCTCGCCCGTCTTGCGCAAGTCGCGCACATGACCCTTCGAGGCCATGATGGCGAACTCAGGGCCGAGGAACTTCCGGATCGTTTTGACCTTTGCCGGAGATTCCACGACGAGGAGCTTCGAGATCGCCCGCCCTCGGGCGCCGCCTGCTTTGGAGCCCGCCCCGACCGGATCGCGCGCTGGCGGGGTCTTGCTTCCCTTCGGAGGCGCGGCAGCTTTTTTCGGCGTTTTCTTTTTGGTCATAAATGGCTCAATTCGACGGGCGGACTTTTTCTTCCTCCAGGATCTGCAAAATGTTGCTTCCCAGCGCCTCCCGCCGCTCCTTCAGGAGGACGAGGAGGGTGACCGTCTTCACCTCGCTGAGGCCAATCTCTTCCTCGCTCAAATCGATGCAGCGCTGGATGATCTCCTCCCGCAGGCAATCGTCGATCGCCCCGGTGTTGTAGAGGCGGTGCACCAACCCCTGGGCGGCGGGGGAGAAGGCGAGGTGTTCTTCAGGATGCATCACCCGGACCGCCCTGCGCCGTTTGCTCGGCAAGAGGGGGTCGGCCCCCTCGCGCCGGTCGGCGGGGATCTGCTGAAGCCAGGAGAGGGCGTCGAAGATCTCCTCTTGCTGGAAGCCCCGACTCGCCAGGAGGTTGGAGATCTCCCGCTCGTCGTGGAGGATATTCGCCCCTTCGAGCGATCTTTCCACCAAAGCCTGCATCATGGCGTACATCTTCTCTCGCATGGTCTCATCAGGCCATCTCGTAGAGGCCACCCTCCGTCTGGCGGACGAGGCCCTGGAGCTCTAGACGGAGCAAAGTGCTGGAGACAACCTCCGGACGAAGGCCCTGCCTCCGCGTGAGCCCTTCTATCGTGTTCTCCCCCTGCTCCAGGAGGGCCAAGATGTCCCGCTCCTCCTTGGAGAGGTCGGACGTGGAGGAGGGAGAGGTGGAGCCCGGTTCGCCTTGGCGCCCTTCCTTCTCCTGGGGAGGGACGAAGGGCGAGGAAGGCGGCGGAAGGGCTTCCCGGACATAGGTGGGGAGGGCGGCCAGAACATCTTCGGCACTTTCGATCAGGTGGGCCCCCTGCTTGATCAAGCGGTGGCACCCCGCGCTGCGACCCGTGTGGGCGGGGCCGGGAACGGCCATCACTTCCCGGCCCTGTTCAAGGGCGAGCTGGGCAGTTAGGAGCGCGCCGCTCCGGTGAGCGGCCTCGATTACGACCGTTGCCACCGAGAGGCCGCTAATGAGGCGGTTGCGACGGGGGAAGTTCTGGGGCCAGGGCGGAGTATCCCACGCGAACTCCGAAATCACGGCGCCGCGGGAGGCGATTTCGCGCCGAAGCTCTTTGTGCTCCGCGGGGTACGCTTGCCCCAATCCGCAGCCGAGTACGGCCACCGTCCGCCCGCCCGCCTCCAGGGCGGCGCGGTGCGCCTCGGCGTCGATCCCGTATGCGAGGCCGCTCACGACGGTGAGGCCGCTTGCCGCGAGGGAGCCGGCGATCTGGCGCGTCATGCGGCGGCCATAGTCGGTGGGGTTGCGTGTGCCCACGATGGCCACCGCCAAGCTGTCCTCTTTAAGAAGCTCCCCCTCCACGAAAAGCGCCGCAGGCGGCGCGAAGGTTTCCTTGAGCAGCCCTGGAAAGCGGGGGTCGTCGCGGCAGAGGAGGGACACGCCTCTC
>CAYMWZ010000012.1:0-5752 GCA_964394385.1 uncultured Nitrospinaceae bacterium
CGGCCAGGGCCTACTCGGCCGCCTCGGGGAGGTGGCCCGGGGCTGCTTCCCGGGCGGGCGGGCGCTCGTGGTGACGGACAGGAACGTCGCCTCCCTCCACGGGGAGAGGGCCCTGAGGTCCCTCCGGCGGGCGGGGCTCTCGGCCGGGCTCATCGCCGTGCCGGCCGGGGAGCGGAGCAAGTCCCTCGCCCGGCTTGCCCGGATCTACGACCGGCTGGCGGCGCTCCGCTTCGACCGGGGCTGCGGCGTGGTGGCCCTGGGGGGAGGGGTGGTGGGGGATTTGGCGGGATTCGCCGCGGCCACCTATCTCCGGGGCCTCCCCTGCATCCAGGCGCCGACTTCCCTCTTGGCCCAGGTGGACAGCGCCGTGGGCGGGAAGACCGGCATCGACCACCGCGCCGGAAAGAACCTGATCGGCGCCTTCCATCAGCCGTCCGCCGTGGTGAGCGACCTGGCCACCCTCAAGAGCCTCCCCGCGCGGGAGATGCGGGCGGGGCTCGCGGAGGTGGTCAAGCATGCCGCGATCGCCGACCCGCGCCTCTTCGCCTTCCTGGAGCGCCGCGCGGCGGACATCCTCCGCCGCAAGGCGCCCGCGCTGGAGCCCGTCGTCGTGGCGAACTGCCGGATCAAGGCGCGCGTCGTGGAGAAGGACGAGCGCGAGTCGGGCCCCCGCCAGGTCCTGAACTTCGGCCACACCCTGGGCCACGCCATCGAGGCCCTTTGGGGGTATTCGAACAAGATGCGGCACGGCGAGGCCGTGGCCATCGGGATGGCGGCTGCGGCGCGCCTCTCTTGGGAAGCGGGGCTGTGCGGGCGCGGCGATGCGGACCGCCTGGTGAGGCTGCTCGAGCGGTTTGGCCTGCCCACCTCCATTCGGCGGCCGCCGGATCTGGCCATCCTCCGGAGGGCCGTGGCGAGCGACAAGAAGACGCGGCGGGGGCAGCCGCACTTCGTCCTCCTGGAGCGGGTCGGGAAGGCGCGCATCGGCTGCGAGGTGCCGCCGGGGAGGTGGCGCGAGGCGCTCTCGGGAGGGCGGCCGTCCCGGGCCCCGCGTTGACGCTCCGGCGGGGGCTGACCTACCATCGCGGCCATCTGCCCGGCCTCCGCGCGGGGGGGCCGGGCGTCTGCTTCTTCGCCTTCTGCCGGGATGGTGGTTTGTGCGCATTCTTCTCCTGAACGGACCCAACCTGAACCTGCTCGGGGCAAGGGAGCCTGAGAAGTACGGCCGCGTCTCCCTCGCCGCCCTGGAGGACGCCCTTCGCGATCTCGCCCGATCGGAGGGGGTGGAGCTCGACTGCCTCCAGTCGAACGTCGAGGGGGAGCTCGTCGACGCCCTCCAGCGCGCGGGGGGGGCCAAGCCTCCCGAGCCGGGCCGCCTCCCCGGCGGGAAGTGCGTCGCCTGCGTCTTCAACCCGGGCGGCTACACCCACACGAGCGTGGCCTTGCGGGACGCCATCGCGGGGCTCGATCTTCCCGTCTACGAGGTGCACATCACGAACGTCCTCAGCCGGGAGGATTTCCGCCACCGCTCGATGATCGGCCCGGTCGCGGCGGGTTCCATCATCGGCTTCGGCCTGCGCGGCTACGCGCTCGCCCTGCGCGCGGCGATCGATCGCCATGTGAAGGGACGGGACTTTCCCCCGGGGGGCGGGGAGTGAGCCGCCTCGCCGCCCTCCGCCGGGCGATGCGGGAGAGGCGGGTTGGCGCCCTCGCGGTGACGGGGCCCCGGAACGTCCGCTACCTGACGGGCTTCACCGGGACGGCGGGCGCCTGCCTCGTGACGGCGCGGGCGGCCGTGTTCATCACGGATTTCCGCTACCGCGCCCAGGCGGCCCGCCAGGTGGACCGGGCCTTCCGTTACGCCGAGCACCGCAACTTCCTGCTGGGGCTCGCCGCCGAGGCGAAGAGGCTTCGGCTCTCGGGGCTGGCCTTTGAGGAAGAGCACCTCACCTACGGCGCCTGCCGCCGCCTGAGGAAGACGGCCAAGGGGACCCGTATTCTTCCGGTGCCGGCCCTTGTGGAGGGTCTGCGCCTTCGCAAGGGGCCGGAGGAGGTGCGCCTCCTGCGCCGGGGGGCCAGGCTGAACGGCGAGGCGCTCGCGGCGGCGGTGGAGACCATCCGGCCCGGGGTGCGGGAGAAGGAGGTGGCCCTCTCCTTGGAGACGCTCATGCGCCGCTTGGGGGCGTCGGGAGCCTCCTTTGACACCATCGTCGCCTCGGGCCCGCGGTCGGCGCTGCCTCACGGGGTCGCCTCGGACCGGAAGCTCCGGCGGGGGGACCTCGTCACCATCGACTTCGGCGCCGTGGTCGGCGGCTATCACGCAGACACGACCCGGGTCTTCTCCCTGGGGAAGCCCTCGCGCAAGGGGAGGACGGTTTACGACATCGTGCGGGAGGCGCAGGCCGCCGCCGTCGAAGCGGTGGCGCCGGGAGTCCCGTGCGAAGATGTGGACGCCGCCGCGCGGGCCATCATCGCCCGCGAGGGCTACGGCGAGGCGTTCGGCCACGGGACGGGCCACGGCGTGGGGCTCGACATCCACGAGGGGCCGCGGCTGGCGCCGGGCTCGCGCGAGCCGCTCCAAGCCGGGATGGTGGTCACCGTCGAGCCGGGCATCTACCTGCCGGGCTGGGGCGGGGTGCGCATCGAGGACATGGTCCTCGTCACCGAAAAGGGCAGGGAAGTTCTCACGCGTTCGATTTCAAAGGATCTGGCGATTCTGTAGCGGACATCCGGCGGTCAGGGAGGTTTTGGGGCGCATGCCTTCGACGAACGAATTTCGCAACGGGCTCAAGGTCGAGCTGGAGGGTGAGCCCTTCGTCATCGTGGAGTTCCAGCATGTCAAGCCGGGCAAGGGCGGCGCGTTTGTGCGCACCAAGCTCAAGAACCTGAAAACGGGGCGGGTGATCGACCGCACCTTCCGGTCGGGGGAGTCGCTGGGCGATCCCGAGGTCGATCAGAGGGAGATGCAGTTTCTCTACCGCGATGGGGACATGTTCAATTTCATGGACACGGGGACGTTCGAGCAGACCGCCCTCGCGCGGGAGAAGCTGGGCGACAGTGTGCGATGGCTCAAGGAGGAGATGGTGGTCAGCATCCTCTTCTACAGGGGCGACGCGATCTCGATCGAGTTGCCCACCTTCGTTGAGCTGGCCATCCGGAAGACGGAGCCGGGGGTGCGGGGCGACACGGCCGCGGGGGGCACCAAGCCCGCCGAGCTCGAAACGGGGGCCACGGTCAACGTGCCGCTGTTTTTGAACGAGGGCGATGTTCTGAAGATCGACACGCGGACGGGCGAGTACATCGAGCGCGTGAAGACCGCATAGCGTTTTTCCGCCAGTTGGAGGGCATTTTCCCGGGCGTTGAAATGGAGGAGCTATTGTGACATCTTGAATGTTCCAGGAAAGGAAGAGTTTGCCCTCTGGAGGGGGTTGGAGAGGCCAGCCGCGGGGGGCGCGTCTCCTCCTCCGGGGGGGCTGGGTTGGTTGGCGCGCCGCCGGGCCTTTTCGGCGCGGCCTCAAGGCAATCCATGTGATTGCGGGGGGTAGAAGAGCATGGTCCCGAAATTGGTTCGTGCCCTGTTGGTGCTCCTCACGGGTTGTCTTCTCGCTGTCTCCACGGCGTCGGCCCAGACCCTCAAGATCGGCGTCGCAGGACCTCTGACGGGGGACCAGGCCGCCTTCGGCGACCAGCTGAAGAATGGGGCGACGCTCGCCGTCGAGGAATGGAACGAGAAGGGGGGCGTCACGTTGGGCGGGAAGAAGGTCAAGGTCGAGATCCTCTGGGGAGACGATCGGCGCGACCCACGCGAGGGGGTCTCCATCGCGCACAAGTTCGTGAACTCCGGCGTCGTCGGCGTCGTCGGGCACTTCAACAGCTCGGTCTCCATCCCCGCCTCGACGGTCTACTCCGAGGGCGGCGTGATCCAGATCACGCCCGCCTCGACCAACCCCCAGCTCACGGAGCAGGGCTTCAAGACGGTCTTCCGGGTGTGCGGGCGCGACGACCAGCAGGGGGAGGTGGCCTCCAATTTCATCAAGACCAAGCTGAATGCGGGCCGCGTCGCCATCCTCCACGACAAGACGACCTACGGGCAGGGCCTTGCCGATGAGACGAGGCGCTTCCTCGGGAAGCTGGGCATCAAGCCCGCCTTCTACAGCGGGGTCGTCCAGGGGGACAAGGACTTCAAGCCCGTGCTGACAGCGGCGAAGCAGGCGAACCCCGAGGTGGTCTATTTCGGGGGGATTCACCCCGAGGCGATTCTCCTGGTGAAGCAGATGCGCGAGCTCGGCATGAACGCCACCTTCGTGAGCGGCGACGGCGTGTTCATCGATGAGTTCATCAAGATCGCCGGAAAGTCCGCCGAGGGAAGCTACATCTCCTTCACCCCCGACCAGACGAAGATCCCCGAGGCGCAGTCCATCATCCGGAAGCACCGGGAGCGCTACCGCCAGGAGGTCGGAGCCTACACGATCTACAGCTACGTGGCGGCGAACCTCATCCTGAACTCCATTCAGGAGACGAACTCCAACAAGGGCGCTGCGATCGCGGCCCACCTCCGCAGCAAGGCCTGGAACACCGCCCTGGGGAAGATCCAGTTCAACCCGAAGGGGGATGTCCTCGAGAGCCCCTATGTGTTCTGGCAGGTGAAGGGAGGCAAGTTCGTCCAGGTGGATTAGAAGCGCCGCCTCTGATGTTGGATGGAGTGTGAGGGGGGAGGCCGGGGGCCTCCCCTCTTTTTTGCCGCGGGGAGAGCCATGTTCACGCAGCAGCTGGTCAACGGGATCGTCGTGGGCGCCGTATATGCGCTCATCGCGCTGGGCTACACCCTGGTGTACGGGATCCTCCAGCTCATCAACTTCGCCCACGGCGAGATCTACATGCTTGGCGCCTACGTGGGCATCGCCGTGCTGGCGGTCCTCGGGACGATGGGGCTCACCCAGACGAGCCTCGCCCTCTCGATCCTCCTCGTCTTCCTCATCCCGATGATCTACTGCGCGGCCTATGGCGTCACGCTGGAGCGCGTGGCCTACCGGCCGCTGCGCGACGCCCCCCGCCTCTCCCCCCTCATCAGCGCCATCGGGATGAGCATCTTCCTGCAGAACTACGTCCAGGTGGCCCAGGGCGCGCGGGAGAAGGCGTTCCCGAACCTGCTCCAGCTCGGGAGCTTCCAGGTGATGGGCGCCTACGTGAGCGGCCTGCAGGTCTTCATCCTCTTGACGGCCTTGGGGATGATGGCGGGGCTTCACCTCTTCATCCAAAAGACCCGGCTCGGCAAGGCCATGCGCGCCACGGCCCAGGACCGCACCATGGCCGCCCTGGTGGGGGTGGACGTGAACCGGGTGATCGCGGTGACCTTCGCCATCGGCTCCGTCCTGGCGGCGGTGGCGGGGGTGATGGTGGGGATGTACTACGGCATCGTGAACCACTACATCGGCTTCGTCGCCGGCATCAAGGCATTCACGGCGGCGGTCCTGGGGGGGATCGGGAACGTCACCGGGGCGCTCCTGGGGGGCTTCCTCCTGGCCCTCCTGGAGAGCTTCTGGGCGGGCTACGTCTCGGCCATCTACAAGGACGTGTTCGCCTTCCTCGTTCTCGTGGTCGTCCTCATCTTCCGCCCCGAGGGAATCCTCGGCGGCTCTGGGACAGAGAGGGGGTAGGGGGATGAGCCCGGCGCGGATCCTCCTCGTGGGGCTCTGGTTCGCCTTCCTGGCGCTGCCCATCTCGGGCGTGCGGGGCGCGCTGTGGATCGGGC
>CAYMWZ010000012.1:5762-22814 GCA_964394385.1 uncultured Nitrospinaceae bacterium
GGGCTCGGCAGCGCGCTCCTGCTCGCCCTCGCGCGGCTCCTCGGTGCGGGGTTGAGGAGGGCGCCCGTCGCCGAGCGCGTCGGAAGGCTCCAGCGGGCGGCTCAGGATGTGTGGGAGCGCCTCGCGGGGCGGGCCCGGGACCGGCGGATGGCGTCCTTCCTGCTTCTTCTCTTCATCGCCCTCCCGTGGGGCCTCGACCGCTACATGACGGACGTGCTCGTGGTCACGGGCATCTACGTCATGCTCGCCCTGGGGCTGAACGTCGTCGTCGGCTTCGCGGGGCTTTTGGATCTGGGCTACGTGGCCTTCTACGCCGTGGGCGCCTACACCTACGCGCTGCTCAACACCTGGCTCGGCGTCTCCTTCTGGCCGGCGCTCATCTTGGGAGCTCTCCTCTCGGCTGTCTTCGGCGTCCTCCTGGGCATCCCCGTGCTGCGCCTGAGGGGGGACTATCTGGCCATCGTGACGCTGGGCTTCGGCGAGATCATCCGGATCGTCCTCAACAACTGGGACGAGGTGACCCGGGGGCCGAATGGCATCCTCGGCATCGGCCGGCCCTACTTGGGCGAATTCAGGCTCTCCCAGCCCATGCATTTCTACTACCTCGTCCTGGCCCTGTGCCTCCTCACCATGTTCATCGTGGGGAGGCTCAACCGAAGCCGCCTGGGCCGCGCCTGGGCCGCCATGCGCGAGGACGAGACGGCGGCCGAGTGCATGGGGGTCAACATCGTCCACGCCAAGCTCACCGCCTTCGCCTTCGGGGCCGCCTGGGCCGGGTTCGGCGGGGTGCTCTTCGCCGCCAAGCAGACGTTCGTCTCCCCCGAGAGTTTCTCCTTCTTCGAGTCGGTCATCATCCTCTGCATGGTGGTCCTGGGGGGGATGGGGAGCATCCCCGGCGTCGTGCTGGGGGCGTTCATCCTGACCGTGCTCCCCGAGGCGCTTCGGGGCCTCACCCTCTACCGCCCGATGCTCCTGGGGGGGGCCATGGTGCTCATGATGGTGCTCCGCCCCCAGGGGTTCATCCGCATGCGGGGCCAGCGCCTGCCCGAGGGCGTCCAGCCGGAGGAGGCCCGGTGAGCGGCCCCCTCCTCGAGTGCAGGGGGCTCACCCGCCACTTCGGCGGGGTGGTGGCGCTCGACTCCTTGCACCTCGACGTGCGCGCGGGCGAGGTGGTCGGCCTCATCGGGCCGAACGGGGCGGGCAAGACGACCGCCTTCAACGTGGTGACGGGGCTCTACCCGCCGACGCGGGGAGAGGCCCGCTTCGAGGGGAGGAGCGTCGTGGGCCTCAAGCCCAGCGCCGTCACCCAGCGCGGGATCGCCCGCACCTTCCAGAACATCCGCCTCTTCCGGGGCATGACGGCCCTGGAGAACGTCCTCGTGGGCCGCCACGTGAAGCTGCGCACGGGTTCCCTGGGCGCCGTCTTCCGCCCGCCCCGGGCGGTCGAGGAGGAGCGGGCCGCCGTCGCCTGCGCGATGGAGCTCCTTCGCTTCGCCGGGATCGAGCGCCATGCGGCGGCGCGGGCGGACGCCCTCTCCTACGGGGACCAGCGCCGCCTCGAGATCGCCCGGGCCCTGGCGAGCGAGCCGAGGCTCCTCCTGCTGGATGAGCCGGCCGCGGGGATGAACCCCCGCGAGAAGGGGAGATTGAACGAGCTCATTCTGGCCATCCGCGCCCGGGGGGTGACGATCCTCCTGATCGAGCACGACATGCGGGTCGTGATGGGCATATCGGACCGCGTGGTCGTCCTCGACCACGGCGAGAAGATCGCCGAGGGGTCTCCGGCCGAGGTGCGCCGGGACCCCAAGGTGCTCGAGGCCTACCTGGGGGCCTCCCATGCTTGAGGTGGAGGAGATCCACTTCTACTACGGCCGCATCCACGCCCTCCAGGGCGTCACGTTCCAGGTGCCCACCGGCAAGGTGGTCTGCCTCATCGGGAGCAACGGGGCGGGGAAGTCCACGACCCTCATGGCGATCAGCGGGGTGAACCGGGTCACGCGGGGCGCCATCCGCTGGGAGGGGGA
The DNA here is from genome assembly GCA_964394385.1 of uncultured Nitrospinaceae bacterium. Taxonomy (GTDB): domain Bacteria; phylum UBA8248; class UBA8248; order UBA8248; family UBA8248; genus CAYMWZ01. The sequence goes on from CAYMWZ010000012.1 coordinate 7,787, forward strand.
GGCCATCCACGGCCTCGCGCCCGATCAGATCGTGCGGCGGGGCGTATGCCAGGTGCCGGAGGGCAGGCGCATCTTCCCCCTCCTGACCGTCCTGGAGAACCTCGAGATGGGCGCCTTCCTCCGGGGGGAGACGGGGGAGGTGCGGCGGGACCTGGAGTACGTCTACTCCCTATTCCCGGTGCTGTTCGAGCGGCGCCGCCAGAGGGGGGGCACCCTCTCGGGCGGGGAGCAGCAGATGCTGGCCATCGGGCGCTCCTTGATGGCGCGCCCCAGGCTCCTGCTCCTGGACGAGCCCTCCCTCGGCCTCGCCCCCAAGGTCGTGGAGACCATCTTCCATGTCTTGGGCCGCATCCGGGAGGAGGGGACCTCGATCTTCCTCGTCGAGCAGAACGCCCACATCGCCTTGGGTTTTTCCGACTGGGCCTACGTCATGGAGACGGGACGCATCGTCATGGGGGACCGGCCCGAGGTCTTGCGCAACTCCGAGAGCGTGCGGGAAGCCTACCTGGGCGAGTGAGAGGGAGGGGATGCGCAGGAAGCCCCCCATCCTTGCCGGGTCGGCCTCCCAGGCCTTAGACTCCCCCCGTTGCTTTCCCAACCCCACTCTCCAGGCTGAAGAGGAGTCCCCGGATGATCTATGAAATGCGCATCTACACCCTCACGGTCGGTGGCGTCGACGAGTTCGAAGAGAACTTCTCCAAGGCCATCGAGCAGCGCCAGAAGCTCTCCAAGATGGTGGGCTTCTTCCATACCGAGATCGGGGATCTGAACCGCGTCATGCACATCTGGGAGTACGAGAACTCCGAGCACCGGGCCAAGGTCCGGGCGGAGACCGTGAAGCAGCCCTGGTGGCCGCCCAAGAACGCGCACCTCATCCTGAAGCAAACCTCCAAAATCCTGCTGGCGGCGCCCTTTAGGCCCGAGCCCCGGAGCGGGACTTTGGGGAACTTATACGAGTTCCGCACCTACACCGTCCAGCCCGGCAAGATGAACGAGGTGATCAGCCGCTGGACGCAGAACCTGCCTCCGCGCGAAAAATTGTCCCCTCTCGCTGCGTGCTTCACCTCCGAGATGGGTCCCTTGAACGAGTTCATCCACGTCTGGCCCTACAAGGACTTGAACCACCGCGCCGAGATCCGCGCCGCCTCCCGGAAGCTGCCCAACTGGCCTCCGGGCTCGCGGCCGTTCCTGGCGGCGCAGAATTCCGAGATCTGGGTTCCCGCGGCCTTCTCGCCGATGCATTAGCCGGGAGGCGAGGCTGGGTCCACAGGAGGGGGCGAGGGCGCCGCTGGACGCCGTGGGGGTTAAGTGAGGTAGGTGGCCAGCGCGCCCGCCGCCCAGCAGTAGTAGGCGAACCCGCGCAGATTTCCGCTGCGGAGGACGCGGAGGAGCCACCCCAGCGCCAGGAGTCCCACCGCCGCCGCCACCGCCGTGCCGAGGAGCATGGGGGGCCAGGCGGCGGGCGGGGCCGCTTGGAGTTCTTTGGCCTTGAGGAGGAAGGCGCCGGCGATGGCCGGCGCCGCGAGAAGGAAGCTGAACCGGGCGGCCTGCTCCCGCTCGATCCCCAGGAACAGGGCAGCCGCGATGGTGGCGCCCGAGCGCGAGAGCCCGGGCAGGAGGGCGGCCGCCTGGAAGAGGCCGATGAGGAGCGCGTCCCGCCAGGTCATCTGGCTCTCGCCCCGTCCTCCGGCGGCTCGTCCTCCGCTGAGGAAGAGCAGGCCCCCCGTCGCGAAGAGCGCGTAGGCCGCCGCGCGCGGGCTACCGAACATCTCTTCGATGGCGTCGTGAAACAGGGCCCCCACCAAGGCCGCGGGGAGGGTGCCCAGGATCAGGAGCCAACCCGTGCGCGCCGAGACGCGGTCGGCGCCCCCGGCGGGCGAGAGCGCCCAGGCACGGGCGATTCGCCAGACGTCCCTCCCATAAAACGTCAGGACGGCCGCCAGGGTCCCGACGTGGAGGAGGATGTTGAAGGCCAGGGCCGGCCCCTTGAGGCCGAGGGCTGCCTGTCCCAGGACGAGGTGGCCCGAGCTGCTGACGGGAAGAAACTCGGTCAGCCCCTGGAGGACGCCCAGCACGATCGCTTGTCCCCAGTCCGGGGGAGCGTTCATCCGGCCTCCTGTCTCAGAGAAAGCGGCCGAGCCCTCGGACGCCCAGCCGCTTGACCAGCTCGCCCACGGCCTGGGCGCGCTCGGCCGTGCAGATGAGGAGCGCGTCCTCCGTCTCGACCACGACCAGATCCTCCACCCCCAGGGCAGCCACGAGCGGCTTTGAGGAGCGCACGATGAGGCGCCGGGCCTCTCCGGCGAGGGCGCGGCTTCCCTTGGGGAGAATCCAGACGTTCCCCGCCTCGTCGCGGGGGAGGAAGCTCCGCAGGGCCGTCCAGCTTCCCACGTCGGTCCAGTCGATGGCGGCCGGCAGGACCACCACCCCGCGGGCCCGCTCGAGGACGGCGTAGTCAATGCTGATCGCCTGGCAGCCCCGGAAGGCGCGTTCGTAGGCGGAGGTTTTGCCCTGGCGCAGGGCGGTGGCCGCCCGGAGGAGCAGGCGGCCCGTCTCGGGGAGGTTGCGCTCGATCTCCTGGATGGCGCGGGCCGCCCGGCAAATGAAGAACCCCCCGTTCCAGTAGTAGTCGCCCGAGGCGAGGAAGCGCTTGGCCTGGGCGGGGGAGGGCTTTTCGGTGAAGCGGCGCGCGGCGTAGGCCTCCACCCCGCCCGGGAGCCGGAATTTCCGCCCGCGCTGGACGTAGCCGTAGCCCGTCTCCGGCCGCCGGGGCTCGATGCCCAGGATGACGATGGCGTCCCGCTCGGTGGCGAGCCGTGCCCCGGAGCGCACGAGGCGGCGCAGGAGAGCGGCGCGGCCGACGTGGTGGTCGGCGGGGAAGGCGGCCATGACCGCGCCCGGCTCCCATCCTTCGATGAGATGGGCCGCCAGGCCCAGGGAAGGGGCGGTGTTTCTCCCTTCGGGTTCGAGGACGATGTTGTTCCTTGGGATCCCGGGCAGGGCCTTCTGGAGGAGGCGCCGATGCGGGGCCGCACCGAGGACGAGAGTGTGCTCCGGCGGCGCGAGGCCCTTGAGGCGTTTCACCGCGAGCGACAGGAGAGAGGCACCGGCGGAGTCCCCCGGGGGTGACGGCGAGGGCGGGCCCCCGCCCGGGGGGAGGAATTGCTTGGGGCGGCCTTTCCGGCTCACGGGCCAGAACCGCGTGCCGCTCCCCCCCGCCATCACCACCGCCCAGAGCGTCCCTCTCCTCCCCTCCATCGTCAGAATATCCACTTGAGGGCGGCGAAGCCGCCGACGAGCAGGACGGTGAAGACGATGGTCAGCCAGTTGAAGTGGCGGTCGATGAAGGCCCGGATGGGATGGCCGAAGCGGTGGATCAGCCAGGCGAGGAGGAAGAAGCGGGCCGACCGGCTCACGAGGGAGGCCATGAGAAAAACGGCGAAGCTGATGTGAAAGGCGCCGGCCGAGATGGTGAAGACTTTGTAGGGGATCGGGGTGAAGCCCGCGATGCCCACCGCCCATGCGTCATAGGCTTGGTAGTAGGACTGGACGAGGGCGTATTTTCCCATCGCGCCGTAGAGCTCCAGGATGGAGCGCCCGATCGCCTCGAACAGGAGAAGCCCGACCAGGTAGCCCGCCGCGCCCCCCGCGACCGACGCGGCCGAGCACACGGCGGCGTAGTAGAAGGCCCGCGCCGGGCGGGAGAGGGAGAGCGCCATGAGCAGGGGGTCGGGGGGAACGGGGAAGAAGATGGATTCGGTGAAGGAGAGGCCCGCGAGGGCGGTGGTTCCATAGTGGGAGTGCGCCCAGCTGAGCACCCAGTCATAGAGCTGGCGCACCCTACGCATGGGGGACTTTGACCGAGGGGAACTCTCTGAGCTTCGCGAACACCTCTTCGCGGTAGGCCGCGAGGGAGGCTTCGTCCGAGGCCTCGAAGCGGGAGACCAGGACGGGCTGCGTGTTCGAGGCGCGGACGAGCCCCCACCCCTTGGCGAAGTTGATCCGCACTCCGTCCACCTCGTCGGTTTCGTATTTTTTGCGGAAGTGCGCCCGGAGCTTCTCCACGATGAGGAACTTCTCCTCCTCGGTGCATTCGATCCGCAGTTCGGGGGTGGCGATGGCGGGAGGGATTTCCGCCATCCGATCGGCCAGGGATCGCCTGTCCAACGCGAGGAGGTGGAGCAGCCGGGCGGCGGCGTAGATGGCGTCGTCAAAGCCCAGGTAGCCGTCCGCGAAGAAGATGTGGCCGGAAAGCTCGCCCGCGAGGGGGGCCTCCTCCGCCACGAGGCGGGCGCGGATGAGGGAGTGCCCGGTGGCGGACATGACCGGCCGGCCCCCCATGCGGCGGACCGCCTCGGCGAGCCGGGAGGAGCACTTGACGTCGAACACGATGGCCTGGCCCTTGCGGCGGGCGAGGATGGGCTCGGCGTAGAGAATGAGGAGCTCGTCCCCCCAGACGATGCGTCCGGTGGCGTCCACCACCCCGATGCGGTCTCCGTCTCCGTCGAAGCCGACCCCCGCCTCGGCACCCGTCTTCTGGACCGTGGCGATGAGGGTCTTGAGGTTGTCGGGGACGGTGGGGTCGGGATGGTGATTCGGATAGGTGCCGTCGGGCTCGGTGAAGAGTTCGACCACGTCTGCCCCGATGGCCCGCAGGACCTGGGAGGCCACCGGCCCCGCGATGCCGTTCCCCGCGTCGATCACCACCTTGACGGGGCGGGCCAGGGAGAGGCCCTGGCTGGCGCGGGAGACGTAGGCGGGCCGGATGTCCACCTCCTCGAAGCCTCCGGCGCGTCTTGCCTGGTGGAGCCGGTCCTGCTCGATGAGGCGGCGGACCGCCTGGATCTCCTCGCCGTGGATGGCCTCCCGGCCGCGGGTGATCTTGAAGCCATTGAATTCCGGCGGGTTGTGGCTGCCCGTGATCTGAACGGCGCCGGCGACATCGAGGTGGTGGGTGGCGAAGGAGACGCATGGGGTGGGCACCATCCCGATGCCCGTTACGTGGCACCCCGAGGCGCACAGACCCTCGCGCAGGGCGTGATAGTAGGCGGGCGAGGAGAGCCGGTTGTCGCGGCCCAAGGCGATGCGCGCTCCTCGGGTGCCGCCCAGGTGGGTCCCCAGGGCTTGCCCGAGGAGGCGGACGGTTTCTGGGGTGAGGTCGCGGTCCACCACGCCGCGGATGTCGTATTCTCGGAAAATCTGTGGGTTGATGGCGACCAATGTGCGCTCCAGGCGTTTGCCCGAGAGGGTGGATGAAAAAACGGGCGAATTATTGCACCCGAAGGGGGTTGGGGCAAGACGGGCGATTTGGGGCCGCGCGGAGGCCCATTGACGGATGCCAAGAGGAAGGCGGGGAGCCTTTTGGAGAGCCCTCGGCGCCGGTGGTTTTGCCAGGCGGGGGAGGATGGGGCCCCCGCCCTCCGAAGGCGCGGCCGCATGTCTTCCTCCCTGGGGCATTGTATAATGCGTGGGAGTGGGGGCTCCGAGAGGGAGAGGGGCATTTTCCCGGTCCGGCTCAAGCCTTCCTGGACCCGAACCCGTCTGGAACGTGGACGAGGGAAGCGGCGAGATGGGTGGCCCCGGCCCATGGGTGGAGCGAGTCCTGATCTTCTTGGGATATCACCTCGTGGGTCTCTTCCTTCGCGTCTTCTCGCCTCCCCGCATCTCGGGCCTGGAGAGGATTCCGCCGGGGGGAGGCGTGCTGTTTTTAAGCAATCATCGCTCCGCCCTCGATGTCTTGCTGATCCCTTGGTGCATCTACTCCAAGTTTCCCCAGGAGGTGCTCCGTCAGGCGGGGAAGGAGGAGCTTTTTCGGATCCCGTTGCTGGGGTGGATTCTCAGCAAATGGCGCGGTTTTCCGGTCAAGCGGGGCGGCGCGGAGATCTCTGCAATCCGGCGGCTCGAGGAATTCATCCGCCGGGACAAGGTCATTCTTTATCCGGAGGGGACGCGAAGCCGCGACGGGAGGCTGAGAGCGGGAAACCGGATGGTGGGGCGTCTCATCCACAGCGCGCGTCCGGTGGTCATTCCCGTGGCGGTGAAGGGGACGGATCAGGTGATCCCCGTGGGAAAGCTGCTTCCCCGGCGGACGGAGGCGGTCGAGGTGGCCTTTGGCCCTCCCCTGGACCTGAGCGAAGAATTCGCCATCGATGGTTCCAAGGAATCGAGCGAGCGAATTGTGGAGAAGGCAATGCGGGCCATCTCCCGGCTTCTGGGGGAGGAGGTGGAGGGCGCCGCCGCGCCGGCCGCGGGGGAGGCGAGGAGATGACCCCACGCAAGCCGCCGGCGATGCGGGATCTCGCCCGCGTGCTCAGCGAGCTTCGCCGCACGGAGCCTTGGGGACGGCGGCTCTCGCGTCACGGCGTCTTCCGCATTTGGGAGGAGGCCGTGGGAGGGTCCGTTGCCCGGGTGGCGCGGCCCGTGGCCGTGCGCGGCTCGTGCCTGGTGGTGGAAGTCTGCGATTCAGCATGGTTGCAGGAGCTGAGGTTGAGATCCAAGGATTTGCTCGACAAGCTGAACGAGGCCCTGGAGGGATCCGACCTGGGCGAAATCCGCTTCCGCCTTGGCGCGGCGGGCGCCCAGGCGGAAGGGGAAGAGGGGCCTTCCCCCTCGGCGGGAGGCGGGCCCTTTCCGCAGCCTTTCGGGATCGCGGAGGATGACGAGAAGGCGATCGCCTCCGCTCTCCATGGTCTTGCGGATCCGGAACTTCGCGGGTATGCCGAGCGTCTTCTCGTGCGGGCGCGCCGGCGGGCCGCCGCATCGAGGCGCGCGCCTGAGGGTCGCGCGGAGGAGGGGGTGGACAGATGAGGACGAACGTCCTCCGTTACGCGGGGCTCTGTTTCCTCGGGATTGTGGGAGCGGGCTGCGCCGCCATGGAGGCGGACTTGCGGCCCGCGCCGAACCCTTCGGCGTCTCCCTCGGGGACGGCCGAGTCTTACTACCATTTCATCATGGGATATCGGAACGAGATTGGCAATAAGCTCGACGAGGCCCAATCGGCGTACGGCCAGGCGGTGGATGGGGATCCGGATTCCGCCTTTCTCCTCACGCGGTTGGCTTCCCTCCTCGTGCGTCAGGGGAAGCTCGACGAGGCGGAAAAGCTGGCGCGGCGCGCCGTCTCCCTGAACGCCACCGACTCCCAGGCCCATTTCATCCTGGGGGGCATCTACACGGCGCGCGGCAAGCTCGGGGAGGCGGTGGCGGCTTACGAGAAGCTGCTTCAGCTGAAGCCCGAGGAGGACGAAGTTCGCCTTCTTCTCGGGACGGCGTATTTGGAATTGGGTCAGAACGAGAAGGCGGTGGAGACGCTCGAGAAACTCTTGAAGTCGAGGTCGATCGACGTCCTCAGCCGTTTTTATTTGGCCCAAGGGTATATCCGGCTCAAGCGCTTCGAGGATGCCGAGCGCCAGTTGAGTCTCCTGACGAGTCAGCAGCCTCGCTTCACCCGAGGGCTTCTGTTGTTCGGAAACCTCTACGAGTTGCGCGGGAATTTCAACAAGGCCGAGGAGGTTTACAAGCGCATCCTCTCCTACGAGCCCGACAACCGCCAGGCGCGGGCCCGGCTGGGTCAGGTGTATATCCGCAAGGAGAATCTCGAGGGGGCGCTCAAGGAATACGAGCGGCTGAGCCAGGATGAGCCAGACGACCTCGATGTTCACCGCACCCTGGGGTTCCTGCGGTTCGAACGCCGGAATTTTCAGGAGGCGCTCCGCGAGTTCCGTTTGGTCTTGGCCCGGAATCCCAAGGATGAGGCGGTCCGCCGCTTCGTGGCCGCGATCTACGAGGAGCTCGACCAGCCCGCCCTCGCCGAGAAGGAGCTCGTGCAGCTGATCAAGCTCGTTCCCTCCACCCTCGAGGGCCGTTTGCAGCTCGCCCGCCTGCACGGGAAGCGAGAGCGGTGGGCGGAGGCCAATTCGGTGCTGGACGAGGCCTCGAAGGTTCATCCGAAAGAGGCCCGCGTTCCCTTCATGCGGGGCGCTTTGCTCATGCAGCGCAAGGAATACGCCGAGGCGGTCCCCTTCCTCCAGAGCGCCATTCGAATGGACCCGAAGCAGCCAAGTTACCACTATAACCTGGCCACCGCCTACTATGAGCTCAAGCGCTGGGACGATGTCGAGTCGGCGGCCCGGGCGGTTCTCCGCGTCGAGCCCCGGCACGCCAATGCGCTCAACCTTCTTGGGTACATGTTCTCCGAGCTCAACAAGAACATCGACGAGGCGGAGCGGCTGCTGAACCAGGCGCTTGCCATCGAACCCAACAACGCGGCCTTCTTGGACAGCCTTGGTTGGATCTACTACCGGCAGAGGCGGTTCAAAGAAGCCTTGGAGAAGATTCAGCACGCCGTCAACCAGATGCCCGAAGACGCTGTCATCCTCGACCATCTGGGGGAAGTTTTTTTGGCCCTTGAGGATGTGCCCCGCGCGCTGGACGCTTGGCGCAGATCCAATAAGGCGGATCCCAAAAACCCAAAAGTCCTGGAGAAGATTCGCCGCTACGAGGGGGCGGACGGGAAAAAGGCCCCGTGAAGGGAATTTCCTCCCTTTGAGCGTCCTTCGTTTCATCGCGGGCGCGGCCTTGGGTCTCGCGGCCGCGGGCTGCGCCATTCGGGAGCCTCCCCGCCCGGCTTTTCTCCCGGTGGCGTCGGACGCCGTGGCGCGGATACGCGCCCGGAAGCTTCTCCCCGCCTATCGCGCGCTCGTCGCCATCGAGGTCCGGGTTGCGCCTGCGGCGGGGGGGTTGCTTGGCGATGAGTTCGGCCGGCAGGGAGCCTCCTACGCGGGAAGAGCGGTCCTCCTCTGGAAGTCGCCCGCCTCCCTCCGCCTTGAACCCCTCTCTCCCCTCGGTGCCCCGCTTTTCGTGGTGGTGGCGAAGGAAGAGGAGCTCCGGGCCTTTTCGGCCGCCCGGGGCAGATATTACTTTGGGCGGGCCGACGCGGAGGGGATGGCGCGCTTGGTGGGGGTTCCCCTGGAGAGTGCGCTCTTGGTGCGGCTGCTCCAGGGGGCGCTGCCCGTCCTGGGGGGGACGCAGCCCGAAGGGGCACACTTGGGCTGGGATGAGGATGCGGGAGGGGCCCGGCTGGAGCTCCCGCCGGGCGCGGGGCTGGGCAGGCGGCAGGTGGTTTGGCTGGACCCGGTTGCCTGGGTGCCGCGCTCGGCCCGCATCGGGGAGGAGGGGGCGGCCGTCGAGGTGCGCTACGGCCCCTTTCGGCGGCTCGGAGTCGGCAGCCTTCCCGAATGGATGGAGGTTACCGGCCCCCGGGGGGTTGGCCGGATGCGGATCGAGTTTTCCCTCTCCGATGAGGCCGGGGAGGCCGAGATCCCCGATGGGCTGTTCGAGTTGCCGATCCCGCGGGGGGCGTTGGTCGTCCCTCTCGATGGCGGGAGGTGAGAATGAGGCGAGAAGAAGGCGCCGGGCAAGGCGTCTGGCTCCAAAGCCCGGCCAAGATCAACCTCAGTCTCCGAGTTCTTGGCCTTCGGACCGATGGGTATCACGAGGTGGAGACCTGGATCCAGCAGGTCTCCCTCTTCGACCGCATCTGGGTTCAAGACGGGGGACGCTCCATCCGGGTCACGGTGAGCCGCCCCAGCGTCCCCGCCGGGCGGGAGAACCTTGTGCACCGCGCGGCGGCGGTCCTGAGAGCACGGGCGAGCCGGCCCCTGGGGGCGCGAATTCACTTGGAGAAGGGCATCCCTGCGGGGGCGGGTCTCGGCGGGGGGAGCGGAAACGCCGCGGCGGTGCTCTGGATCCTCAACCGCTTGTGGGGCTTGGGCCTTTCGGCGCCGGCCCTGCGCCGCCTCGGGGCCGATGTGGGCTCTGATGTGCCTTTTTTCCTCTCGAGCCCTGCGGCCCTCTGCCGGGGCCGAGGGGAGAGGGTTTTGAGGCGGGAGCCCCTCCGGAGGGGGTGGATTCTCCTGGTGAAACCTCCCTTTTCCCTCTCGACGCCCATCGTGTACGGATGGATGCGGGAAAAATTGATCCGGACAGGAAGAGCGTTTACAATTGACGGGCGCCCGAAGTGTCCCCATGTGCCAGTGTACCGAAACGACCTCGAGGAGGTGGTTTTCGAGCGCTACCCTCGACTTCGCGCCTGCCGCGACGAGCTTCTCGCGGCGGGCGCGCGGAGAGCCATGATGAGCGGAACCGGCCCCGCCCTTTTTGGGGTGTTCCCGCGTCGGCGGGATGCGGAGGCCGCGGGCTTGAAATTCGAGGGCCGAGCCCGCTGGATGGTACGTTTGGTTCGCCCCGTGACCGAGTCTCTCCTGGGGCCGGGCTGCCTCGCGCGGGCTGAGGACTAGGCCCGCCCCCGGTTCAGCCGGGGGAGCAACGGGCGCCGGGACGAGCGGGCCCGTGGGCGAGAAAATGCCGGAGCGCCTCGACCCGGGTGGCCGGGGGAGGGGCCCGGGTCCGACTTGACCGGGGTTCCTGAGATCGAGTATCAAAACCGCTCTTTGGCCCGGAATCGGGCTCACCTGCGGGGTGGAGAAGGGTGAGGGACCATCAACTCAAGGTGTTCGCGGGCCGTTCGAATCCCGGGCTCAGCCGGGGGATAGTGAGCGCGCTGGGGGTGCAGCCGGGCCTCATCGAGATCGTGGATTTCAGCGACGGGGAGACGTTCGTCCGGATCGAGGAAAACATCCGTGGGGCGGACGTTTTCGCTGTCCAAAGCCTCTGCCGGCCGGGAAACGCCAACCTGATGGAAATGCTCATCATGCTGGACGCCTTCCGGCGCTCCTCGGCGGAGCGCATCACGGCGGTGGTCCCCTACTTCGCCTATGCCCGGCAGGACCGGAAGGTGCAGCCGCGGGTTCCCATCACGGCCAAGCTGGTCGCGAATCTTTTGGCCGCCTCCGGCGCCGATCGGGTGATCGCGATGGATCTGCACGCGGGCCAGATCCAGGGGTTTTTTGACATCCCGGTGGATCATCTCTACGCGGCTCCCATTATGATAGAGTATTTTCGGAGCAAGAATCTGAAGGATGTCGTCGTGATTTCGCCCGATGCGGGAGGCGTGGAGCGGGCCAGAGCTTACGCCAAACGCCTCGATGCAAGCTTGGGCATCATTGACAAGCGGCGGGAGCGGCCCAACGTGGCCGAGGTCATGAGGATCATCGGCAACGTCAAGGACCGCGACGTGCTGATAGTGGACGACATCGTGGACACGGCTGGCACCTTGAGCCAGGGTGCGCGGGCGCTCTTGGATGCTGGCGCACGGCGGGTGTTCGCCAGCTGCACCCACGCGGTCCTCTCGGGGTCGGCAGTGGAGCGGATCGAGAGCTCTCCCATGGAGGAACTCGCCGTCACCGACACCATCCCCTTGTCGAAGGAGGCTGCGGGCTCATCGAGGATCAAGGTGCTTACGGTGGGTCAATTGCTTGCGGAGGCGATCCGCCGCATTCACGAGGACGCCTCGGTGAGTAGTCTTTTCGTCTGACCCGGCTGTTCGCGCGGGCCGGACCGGTGGAGTGAGGAGAACATGGAGATTCTTTCCCTCGAAGTTGAGCGTCGCGCTGAGACGGGCAAAACGGCGGTCCGCCGCCTGCGGCGAATGGGCCGTGTGCCGGCGGTGGTCTATGGGATCCATGAGGCCACCCCTCTGACCGTCGATCCCAAGGTGCTGGAAAAGCTTTTGAGCACGCGAGCGGGCTCCAACGTTCTCATCCAATTGAACGTTGAAGGGGAAAAAAAATCCGACCGGCCGGTCATCGTCAAGGATCTGCAGCGCGACTCCATGCAGGGGGCCATCCTTCATGCCGACTTCCTCGAAATTCGCATGGACCAGAAGATCAAGATTTCGGTGCCGATCTCGCTCAAGGGAGAGGCGCCGGGCATCAAGCAAGGGGGCGTCCTTTCCCAGCTCATGCGCGAGTTGGATGTGGAGTGTCTCCCGATCGCCATTCCCGAGGAAATCGCCGTCGACATCAATGCAGTGAACGTGAACGATGTCATTCACGTGCGGGATCTTACCCTTCCCGAGGGCGTGGATCTCCTCTCGGACCCGGAGGAGCCGGTTCTCACCGTCATCATTCCTGCGGAAGAGGAGGAGGAGAAGCCGGAGGAGGAGGCCGTGGTGGCCGAGGGCGAGGCCGAGGCTGCAGCCGATCAGGCAGAGGCGGCCGAGCCTGCAAAGGAATCGAAGGAGAAGAAGGAAACCAAGGAGAAGGAGGAAAAGTAGAAAGGAGGCTGGCCGCCTGAGGCGGCGGACCCGATGGCGTCCGCAACCCTCATCGTGGGCCTGGGGAATCCGGGTCCGGAGTACGCTCTCACCCGCCACAACGTGGGGTTCTGGGCGCTCGACCGGGTGTCTCAATTGCATCGAATTCCCATCTCAAAGTCCCGGCATTCCGCCATCACGGGAAGCGGGGCGATACGTGGCTGGCGGGTGATCTTGGCCAAACCACAGACTTACATGAATTTGAGCGGGAAGGCCGTCAGGGCGCTCCTCGATTCCGAGGGCTTGGGGCCGGAGAATCTCATCGTTCTTCACGATGACATGGACATCCTCCTGGGCCGGGTGAAGCTCAAAACCTCAGGGGGCGACGCCGGCCACTTTGGGCTGCGCAGCATCATCGATTATCTCGGGACGGAAGACTTCCGACGGCTCCGGATCGGCCTGGGCCGCCCGCCCCAGGGCGTAGACGGCGCAGATTGGGTGCTCTCCCCATTCCTGAGCAGCGAGACCGAGGCCATCGAAGCGGGAGTGGCCGAAGCCGCCGAGCGGGCGGCCACACTGGCGTGCCAGGAGGCGTGAAAACGTTCTTGAAGATTCTGGAGAGATTTCTCCATGCGGCCGCAGGTGCTCCGGATGCGGCGTTGAAGAGAGACGAATCGGGGAGAGAGGAGGAATGCGAACCTAATGGTTGAATTCTCGAATTGGGGCGCGCCGTTCGGGCTCGCGGGTTTGGCGCTGGCAGGGCTGATTTATCTTTGGATTTCCAAGCAAGCCGATGGAAACGAGGTTATGCGCAAGCACGCCGCGCGCATCCACGAAGGCGCGATGGTTTTTCTCAAGCGGGAGTACCAGATCCTCGCCATCTTCGTAGTGGTGGTGTTTGCCCTGCTTTCGGTCGCCATCTCCTTTTCCACGGCCATGGCGTTCATCACAGGGGCGGTGTGCTCGGTCCTCGCGGGCTTCTTCGGCATGAACGCTGCGACCAAGGCCAACGTCCGGACGGCGGCGGCGGCCAACTCCCCCAAAGGGCAGGCGGGAGCCCTCTCGATGGCCTTCTATGGCGGCACCGTGATGGGCCTTTCAGTCGCCAGCCTGGGCCTGCTGGGGGTCGGTTTTCTGTTTTGGTATCACAAGATTTTGCAGGTCGGTGAGAACGCCTCCGTCATCAACGGTTTCTCCATGGGGGCCAGCTCGATCGCTCTCTTTGCTCGGGTGGGCGGCGGCATCTACACGAAGACGGCCGACGTAGGTGCCGACCTCGTGGGCAAGGTGGAGGCCAGCATCCCCGAGGATGATCCCCGCAACCCGGCGGTCGTTGCCGACAACGTGGGCGACTGCGTGGGAGATGTGGCCGGGATGGGGGCGGATCTCTTCGAGTCCTACGTGGGTGCCATCATTTCGACCATCTTCATCGGTTCTACCGTGGGGGCCGCGCTCGGCGCCACGAATTCGGCGGCCATGGCCCTTCCCATGCTGTTGGCAATGATGGGCCTCATCTCCTCCGTGCTGGGGATCGGCTCGATGCAGGTGCTCGCGTCGAAAAAGCCGGCGCTCGCCTTGCGGACCGCCACCTTCATCGCAACGGGCGTCTTCATCGTTCTCGCGTTCTTCGTGACGAACGCCATGGGATTCAAGCCGGGGGTCTTTGGGGCGATTCTGTTGGGCGCCGTGGGGGGCATCGCCATTGGCATCCTGACCGAATTCTACACCGGAATCGGGGGCAAGCCGGTTGGGCGAATCGTTGAGTCCTCCCAGACGGGGGTCGCGACGAACATCATCAGCGGTTTTGCGGTGGGCCTGGAGAGCGTCTGCGCGCCGCTGATCGTGCTCGCCTTCGTGACGCTGTTTTCGAGCAACATGTCGGGTCTCTACGGAATTTCCATCGCGGCCGTCGGGATGCTCGCCACCATCGGGATCACCATGTCGGTGGACGCCTACGGCCCCATCGCGGACAACGCGGGGGGCATCACCGAAGTGAGCAAGCTGGGCCCCTCGACTCGCAAGATCACCGACAGCCTGGACGCCTTGGGGAACACCACGGCCGCCATCGGGAAGGGGTTCGCCATCGGCTCGGCGGCCCTGACCGCGCTGGCTTTTTATGCGGCATACACGCAGGCGACGGGGCTGGAGACGATCAATCTGACCGACGCCAAGGTGGTGGCCGGGATGATGATCGGGGGCGCCATCCCCTGCATCATTGCCTCCCTCACCATGAAGTCCGTCGGCCGGGCCGCATTTGTCATGATTCAGGAGATACGGCGCCAGTTCCGCGAGATCGCCGGCCTCATGGAGGGCAGGGCGGAGCCGGACAGTGCAAGGTGCATTGATATCAGCACCCGCGCCGCCCTGAAGGAGATGGTTCTCCCCGGCCTGACGGCCGTCATCGTTCCCATCTTGGTGGGCATCTTCATGGGAAAGGAGTCCTTGGGCGGGATGCTGGCGGGCGCCCTGCTCTCCGGCGTGCTCCTGGCGCTCCTGATGGCGAACGCGGGAGGCGCCTGGGACAACGCGAAAAAGGAAATTGAAGAGGGCAAGCTCGGCGGGAAGGGCTCGGACGCCCACAAGGCCGCCGTCGTGGGGGACACGGTGGGAGATCCGATGAAGGACACATCCGGCCCCTCCATGAACATCCTCATCAAGCTGATGTCAATCGTGTCCCTCGTGCTCGCCCCGCTGTTCTGAAGAGGGAGGACGGCCGAAATCGAGGGAGAGCGAGCGCGCCTCCTGCCGGAGGCGCTATGGCCCGCCGAGGGCAGATGTGATAGGCTCCGGCGGGTGAATCCTCCTCGCTCCGGCCGCACGAGTGCCGGGGCCGCATAGTCCGAGAGGAGCAGCGAATGCGTCAGTTTGAAACGATGG
>CAYMWZ010000013.1:0-22805 GCA_964394385.1 uncultured Nitrospinaceae bacterium
CGAGCCAGTGCGTGCCGGGGGGCGTGACCTCGGGCAATTCCTTCAGCTCGTGCGGCGTGCCGACCGCCAGCATGTTCGCCAGGTAGATGTAACCCACGCGGTCGCAGCGCTCGGCCTCGTCCATGAGGTGGGTGGTGAGGAAGACGGTGGTTCCCCGCTCGCTCCGCAGGCGCTTGAACTCGGCCGCGAGGTCGAGGCGCACCCCCGGGTCGAGCCCGGCGCTGGGCTCATCGAGGAGGAGGAGATCGGGAGCGGGGAGAAGGGCCTTGGCGAGCTCGAGCCGGCGCTGGAGGCCGCCGGAGAGGGTCTCGGCCAGCTCCCCCGCCCGGGAGGCCAGGCCGAACCGCTCGATCTGGGCTTTCGCCTCTTGGCGCAGGCGGCCCCCGCGCATCCCGTAGAGGCGGCCGTGGTGGATGAGGTTTTCCATGAGGGTGAGCTTGGGGTCGAGGCTCGGGTGCTGGAAGACGACGCCGATGCGCCTGCGCACCTCGCTGGCCGCCTCGTCCACCCGGAGGCCGAAGACGCGGGCGCTCCCCCCGGTGGGGCGCAGGAGGGTGGCGAGGACGCGGAAGAGCGTGGTCTTCCCGCCGCCGTTCGGCCCGAGCAGGGCGAAAATCTCCCCCCGCGCCACCCGGAAGCTCGGCCCGTCCAGGGCCAGGCGCTCCCCGTAGGCGTGGCGGAGGCCATCGACCTCGAGCGCGATCTCCGCCGTCATGGTTCCTCCCCGGGCGGGGCGTCCCCCCCGAAGTGGACTGCGGCGCGCTCGGCCGGGCCGGTGAAGAAATGATCCAAGCTCAGCCAGATGCTGCGCGAGTGGCGGAAGAAGAGCACGGGGAAGAGGACGCAGACGGGGATCCAGAGAAGAAGCTGGATCCTCAGGGGAGGAGAGGCGAGCCACTCCAGAAGCAGGTATCCCGTCAGGCAAAGGCCCACCGTCGCGGCGTAGTTGACGTAGATGGCCCCCACGAAATAGCCCTCCTCCCGCTCGATGAGGTAGCCGCAGCCGGGGCAGATCTTGTGCATCCGGAAAGGGCCCTGGAAGAGGGACTCCCTGCGGCAGCCGGGGCACCTCAGGCGAAGGGCCGTCGAGAGGGAGTGGAGGGCGGCGCTCATGGCCTGGGATAGAGCTGGTAGAGGAAGAGGTAGACGACAACGCCCGTCGCCGAGACGTAGAGCCAGATGGGAAAGGTCCAGCGGGCGATGCGGCGGTGCCTGTGAAACTGCCCCCGCCACGCGCGGTAGAGGGTGATGAGGGCGAGGGGCGGCACGGCGGCCGCGAGGACGGTGTGGGAGATGAGGATGGCGAAGTAGAGGGGCCGCACCCAGCCTTGGCCCGTGAACGGGACCGAGCCCACGTTGAAGTGGTAGACGAGATAGGAGGTCAGGAAAAGCACCGAGACGGCGAAGGCGGAGGTCATGAGGAGCCGGTGGAGCCGGACGTTCAGCGCGCGGATTTGGACGTAGCCCGCCAGCAGCAGGACGGCGCTCAGGGCGTTCAGGGCGGCGTTGAGAGCGGGGAGGTCGGTGACGGCGATCAATGCTGTTCCCCGAGCCGGGCCGGGCGCCGCCCGTTCGGGCTGGGAGACACGGCGGCGGATTAGAAATCCGGCAAGACCATCAGGACGATGAAGACGCTCAGCATGAGAGGGATCAAGGCGATGAAGCCCAGCGTCCGCCTCTCGAATCTCAGGTGCATGAAGTAGAGCGCGACGAGGGCGGCCTTGCCGAGCGCCATGATGACCAGCAGGAACCCTTTTAGGACGTGGGGATAAGCCGGGCCGGCCCTGGCCACCCCCGCGAAGATCTCGAGGATGGTGAGGCCGAGGAGCCACCAGAAGATGGCCATGTAGTTCACGTGGTGAATCTCGTGGGGGGTGTGACCGTGGGCCATGCGTCCGCGCTCTCCCTCGGTGTGGGCGAATCCGGCAGGATTCTATAACAGGTACACGAAGGTGAAGACCAGGATCCAGACGAGGTCGACGAAGTGCCAGTACAGGCCGACGATCTCGACCTCGTTCCAATTGTTGGCGGAGTAGATCCCCCGGCTCCCCCTCCAGGCGATGGCGCCGAGGTAGATGACTCCCCCCGTGACGTGCATTCCGTGGAAGCCGGTGATGAGGAAGAAGGTGGTGCCGAAGAGGGACGCCCCCCACTTGTTCTGGGTGAGGCCCAGGCCCTCGTGGATCAAATGCGTCCATTCGTAGGCTTGCATGCCCAGGAAGATGATCCCCCCCAGCATGGTGAGGAGCAGAAACTTGACGAGGCCATTCCGGTCACCCCGCTTGATGGCGTCGAGCCCCTTGACCATGGTCACACTGCTGCAGATCAAGAGGAAGGTCATGATGGCCGTCAGCGTGATGCCCAGAACGTCTGCCGGCACGGGCCAGTTCTTGCTCGTGCTGCGCATGACGGCATAGCCCGCCAGGAGCATGCCGAACGACATGGCATCGCCCGCGAGAAAGACCCACATCCCCAGCTTGCCCCAGCTTTCCGGGGTGAGCGGAGTCTCAGCCGGCTCGATGGCGTGTGCGGCGGCTTGCTGAGTCAAATCGCCCTCTCCTTCACCTGAGAAAAGTTGTCCCCGCCGGGCGTCGGCCGCGGCGCGAGGAGTAGAGGAAGACGCCCCCGATCGCGCCCGCGACGGCGAAGGGCATGCTCATGAGGAACGCGATACTCCAGACGAAGCCCGGATCTCCGTCCAGGCCGCACACCCCGCAGGCGAGGGCGCTTGGAGGCGCCGCGAGCAGGGACGCAGCCGCAAGGAGATACGGTGCAGATTTCATTCGTTTCACCTCGGCCCCCGAGTATGCCACCGCCCCCGAGGGGGTGTCAACGAATCTCTCCCCTCCGGGGATCAGAGCAAGTAGACCAAGAAGAACAGCACGGGCCAGAGGCCCACCACCAGATGCCAGTACATGCCGCAGATGATGACCCCCGTCCGATGGGCCGCGGAGTAGCGGCCCATCCGCGCCCGGACGAGAACCACGATCAGCCACGTCACGCCGCACAGGACGTGGAAGCCGTGGGTCCCGATGATGGTGTAGAAGGTCGAGCCGTAGACGCCCGAGGAGGCCGTCAGGCCGAAGCTCAGGAGGCGAACCCACTCGTAGCCTTGGACCGCCAGAAAGAGCGTCCCCAGCGCCCCCGTGAGGGTGAGGAACCGGGCGAGCCTGGCCGTGTCGCCCCCGCGGAGGGCCCCTTGGGCGCGCGCCATGGTGTAGCTGCTGGCGAGCAGGAAGAGTGTGTTCACCGCCGTGACCCCCACCGGGAGGCGGGGCTGGAAGGGAGGCGGCCAGGGTTTTCCGCTGAACCGGAAGACGAGGAAGGCGCCGATGAGGCCCGCGAAAAACATCAGCTCGGCCGCGATGAACACCACCATGGCCAGCTGGGCGTTGCCCAGAGGGAATCCTCCCGCCGCGGGAGAGTGAGGCTCCTGGGACCCATCCCCGCCGTCCCCCCCGGGGGGCTCCTCCGGCGGGGGGGAGGGAGGAAGGTTCCCCTCCTCGCGGGCTTTTCGCTCCCTCTTTTCGGCGAGAATGGGGCTCATGGGGAACTTTCCCTTTGGGATGGAGAGGCGGCGCTACTTGAGCACGGCGACGGCCACCGAGAAGACCGCCAGCACCACGATGCCGAGCAGGAGCAAAAAGCCCACCCGTCGGTTTTTCGTCTGGACTCCGCTCCCGCTCATCGCTTCAGGGGCCTCCGGGGTTGAGCGCCATGGCCAGGAGCACCAGAGGAAGATAGGCCAGGGAGGCGAAGAAGAGCCTGCGGGCCGCGGCGCTTGATCGTTCCTTGGCCAGGTGAATCCCGCAGAGCAGGAATCCCAGGCCGAGCGCCAGCGAGACGAAAAAGTAGACCGGCCCCGCCAGGCCGATCAGCGTGGGCATCATCCCCGCCGGCAGGAGCGCCAGGCAGTGGCTCACAACTTGGCGCCCGGTGCTCTTCCCGTCCGGCTCCTCCACCGGCAGCAGGCGGATTCCCGCGCGCGCAAAGTCCTCCTTGTAGAGGGTTGCGATGGCCAGGGCGTGGGGGATCTGCCAGAGGAACAAGATGGCGAAGAGGACGAACGCCTCCAGCGCGAGGCCGCCCGCGGAGGCCGCCCAGCCGATGACCGGGGGCAGCGCCCCAGGGACCGCCCCCACGACGCTGTTCAACGAGGTGACGCGCTTGAGCGGCGTATAGAGGAGGAGGTACCAGGCCCCCGCCAGGGCGGTGAGGAACCCGCTCAGGGGGTTCACCAAGGCGGCCAGGTAGAGGACGCCGGCGAGGGATAGGGCGGCGCCAAAGATCAAGGCGTCAGACCGCGTCAGGCGGCCGTCGGGCAGGGGGCGCAAGCGGGTGCGCTCCATGCGGGCGTCCACATCCTCCTCGGCCACCTGGTTGAGGGCCAGGGTCCCGCCCGTGGCGAGCGCCGTCCCGAGAAGGGTGTGGAGGAGGCGCAGCAGATCCGGGCCGCCCCGGGAGGCCAGGTAGAAGCCCGTGGCCGTTGCTACCAGCACCATCGGGACGAGGCGCGGCTTGGTCAGGGCGAGGAAGTCGGCGAGGCGCCGGGAGCCGGCCCCCCGGCGGAAGCCGATGGCGTCGGTCCGGAAGCTCATCATGCCGGGGACCGCCCCGAGAGGAGATCGGCCCGGGCGGAGGCCCACTCGGGCGCGTCCGCCCGGCGCAGCCAGAGGAGCAGCACGAGCGCCGCCGCAAAGAGAAGAGAGCCCACGACCACGTGGGCCGAGGTGATGGCGGCCAGGAGCCCGAGGGGAAGGGGGCCCGTCCAGTCGGCGTATTTTCCGAGGAAGGAACCCGCCCCCAGGGCGAGCTGGATGACGAGGAGAATCCAAAGGGCGTTCGCGGCGGAGGCCGCCTCTTTGCGTTCCGGGCATTCGCGGATGACCTTCGCGGCCAGCCAAATCACGTGAACCGTGACGGCAGCCGCGAAGGCGAGGTGAGCGTCCAGGCGCTCCCCGGTGTGGCGCAGGTAGGCGCCGAGGATCGTTTGGAGGTAGATGAGGACGAGGGTGGCGAGGGCCAGGCGGCCGAGCGCGGGTCGCCCGGGGCGGAGGGCCTCCGGCGCCTCCCCCCCCTGGCTCCAGCCGCGGGAGGTGAGGAGGGCGATGCCCACCATGAGGCCGAAGAAGAGTTGCGCCAAGCAGGCGTGGACGATCGCCAGGTTGAGCTTGATGAGTAGGACGCGCAGGCCCCCGAGCACCCCCTGGAGGATGACCAAGAAGAGGGCGGCCGCTCCCAGCCAGCGCAGCCACTTGCGCTCCTCGAAGAGCCACAGGGAGGCGACCGCCAGGATGGTCAGGAAGCCCACGAGGGAGCCAAGGAGCCGGTGGGAGTGCTCGATGAAGATTCCTCCCACCATCTGCGACCACGGGAAGAGGAACATGTTGTAGCCGAAGGTGGTGGGCCAGTCGGGCACGGCGAGCCCTGCCCCCAGGCTGGTGACGAGCCCCCCCGCCCAGATGAGGAGCAGCGTGGCCGCCGAGGTCAAAAGGGCCAGGCGGTGCGGCCAGCCTCCCCCCGAGGGAAGGGCCGGGCGGCTTGGTTGCGCCATGGGAGGCCTCCTGGGCCGGGGTGGCCCTGGGCTATCAGTGCGCTGCGGCGGCCGCCTGGGCCGGGAGGGGCTTCGTCTGGGGTGCCCAGTCGTCCTCCTCGCCGGGCGCGCTGTACTCGTAGGGCCCGCGCTGGACGACGGGCAGGGCGGCGCCGAAGTTGCCGTGCGGCGGGGGCGTGGGCGCCACCCACTCGAGGGTGATCGCGTTCCAGGGGTTCTGAGGGGCGCGCGCCCCCAGCTCGCCCATGTTGCGGGCGAGGTAGCGGAAGATGAGCGCGAAGACGACGAGGAAGACCACTCCCGCGAACGTCCGGCCGCCCATGGTGGCGGGCTCCGCACCCGTCACCCCCTCCAGGCCGACGGCCACCGCGCGGTAGGCGATGAAGCCGCACACGAAGGCGGTCGCCGCCTGGGCGAGGAGGCGGAACCACCTCGCGTTCCACCGGAAGAGACTCGCGAGGAAATTGAAGACGAAGGGGATCTGGCCCAGCCCCAGGGCCAGGGCGCTCAGGGTGATGAAGATGTTCATCGGCTGGAGGTCTTTGAGGAAGTCATACTGCATCGGGTTGTAGATGCGGCGCATGCTGCCGCCCACGCCCAGGATGTGCATCGGGAAGAAGGCGAGGTTGAAGAAGATGAAGGTGAGCCAGAAGTGCACCTTCCCCAGCGCCTCGTCCATCCTGTGGCCGAACATCTTGGGGAACCAGTAGGCGATGCCGCCGAAGATGGCGAACATGCTCCCCCCGAAGATGACGTAGTGGAAGTGGGCCACGATGAAGTAGGTGTCGTGGATGAAGATGTCCACGACGTTGGCGGCCATGAAGATCCCGCTCAGGCCGCCGATGACGAAGAGGATCACGAAGGCCAGCCCGTGCAGCATCGGGAGCGTGAAGCGGATGGAGCCCCCCCACAGGGTGCCCAGCCAGTTGAAGGTCTTGATGGCCGAGGGGATGGCGATGACCAGGGTGGTCATCATGAAGGCCGAGCCCAGGGCCGGGTTCATCCCAGACTGGAACATGTGATGGCCCCAGACGATCCACGAGAGAAAGGCGATGGCCAGCATCGCGTACACCATCGCCCGGTAGCCGAAGATGGGCTTGCGGGAGAAGACGCTGAGGAGGTCCGAGGCGATGCCCATGCCGGGCAGGATGAGGATGTAGACCTCCGGGTGGCCGAAGTACCAGAAGAGGTGCTGCCAGAGCAGGGGCTCGCCTCCCTGGGCGGGGTTGAAGAAGGTGGTGCCGAACACCCGGTCGAAGATCATGAGGGCGGTGGCCGCGCTCAAGACCGGCAGGGCCAGCAGGGCCAGGATGGCCGTCACGAAGAGCGACCAGATCACCAGGGGGAGCCGGAACCAGTTCATCCCCTGGGTGCGCATGTTGATGAGGGTGGTGATGTAGTTGATCGAGCCCATGAGGGAGGAGATGCTCAAGACGAAGAGGCTGATGGCCCAGAGGTTCTGGCCCCAGCCCACGCCGGTGTATTTCTCCACCGTGGAGAGGGGGGCGTATGCCGTCCAGCCGCTCGCGGCGTGGCCCCCCTCGACGAAGAACCCGGCCAGCATGATGGCGCCGCCCACGACGGCGACCCAGAACGAGAGCATGTTCAGGGTGGGGAAGGCCATGTCCCGCGCGCCGATCATCAAGGGGATCAGGAAGTTCCCGAAGCAGCCGACCAGGATCGGCATGACCACCGCGAAGACCATGATGGTGGCGTGCATCGTGACGAGCATGTTGTAGAAGTTCGGGGTGATGATCCCCGTGGGCATGTTGTTGCTCTCTTCCGAGACCCAGCCGAAGCCCCAGACCGGCGTCTCGGGCCAGGCGAGCTGCCAGCGGAACATGAGGGCGAACACTCCGCCCAGGACCATCATGAGGAGCCCCAGCCAGAGGAACTGCTTGGCGATGGTCTTGTGGTCGGTCGAGAAGACGTAGGTGGTCCAGAAACCGCCCTCGTGGTGGATGTGCGCGTCGTGCGTCGCCGCGGCTGCCGTGGAATCGCTCATGGTCTCCCGCTTCCCTCGTTGGTCATCGGAAAAAACCTAGCTTCCAGGGGCTCTCATTGCGCGGGCTTCTTGGCGGCCCAGGTCTTCTCGACCCACGCTTGGTAGCTCTCGGGCGTGTGGACGACCACCTCCCCCTTCATGCCCGAGTGCCCGAACCCGCACAGCTCGGCGCAGGGGATCTCGTATTTGCCCGGCTTGGTCAGGGTGAACCACAGCGGGATCTCCCGCCCGGGCACGACGTCCTGCTTCATGCGGGCCTGCGGGATGAAGAAGCTGTGGATGACGTCCTCCCCCTTCAGGGTGATCAGCACCTGCTTGTTGACGGGGACGTTCAGCTGGTTGTCGAGAGTGACGTCGTCTGGCGTGCCGAATTTCCCGTCGGGGCCCGGATAGCGCACGATCCAGTTGAACTGCTTTCCGGTCACCTCGACCCGCAAGTCGGGGTTCGCCGGGGGGTTGAGCTTGAGGCGCGCCCAGGAGGCTTGGCTCATGAAGATGAAGACGAGGGGGATGACGGCCGGGACGACCGTCCAGATGATCTCGAGGGTGGTGTTCCCGTGCGTGTATTTCGCTCGGACGCCGGGCCGGCTGCGGTAGAGGATGAGGAAGGCGACCATCGCGGCGGCGACCAGGACGAACGTGACGGCGGTGAGATAGTAGGAGACGTAGAAGAGGTAATCGATTTCGAGCCCTTCGAGCGAGATGTTCTCCGGGAGCCAGCGCAGCATGGAAGGCGTTTCCTCCGAGGGTCGGCGCAGCCGGCTCGTCTGGGGCGAGCCGGTTCCGGTGGGTGAGGACGAGGCGCTTCTCGCCTTCTTTGGTGGGAGGCGCCCTTCGCCCGTTTTTCGAGCATGCTCCCGGCGAGTCTAATGGATGTAGGGGGGGGTTTCAACCGCAGGGCGGGAACATCCCGAACACCCCCGCGCCGGGGGAAATTCCCGCCCGGGCGCGGCGCCGCCCCCGCCCGAGGGGCAGCGGCCCCGATTCCCCCGGGGATTCCTCGGCTTTCCGCTCTCCACACTTGACGGAGTGCGGGCCGGGGGGTAGGTTCCCTCTGGTTGTGGCGGCCGCGCCCGCCCTGGGCGCGGCGACCCTCCGGGAATGCGCCTGTAGCTCAGCTGGATAGAGCGTCTGACTACGGATCAGAAGGTCGGGAGTTCGAATCTCTCCAGGCGCGCCAAAAATTTCAAGGGGTTGCGGGGAGACCCGCAAGCCCTTTCCCTTTCAAGTGTCCAAAAAGTGTCCAAAGAGACCCTGAGCCAACTCCCCCCGAAGGCGGGCAAGTGGCTGCTTCTCGTTCGGCAAGGTCCCACGAGATGTTTTAAAAAGAGGCTCAGCCCGAGGGGCGCACAACAAGGCAGGGTTGATTCAGCACCTCTAAGTCTTGAGTCCATCCTGTTCGTAAGAGGGCCGAACCAAGGAGGCTGATGATTTTGTCCTCGTGAATAGCGCTCTCAAATTTGCCGGAGGCCAGAAATCTTGACATTTTTCGAGCCGCGAGGATTGCGTCGTGCATGTGGGTTTTGCCTTTGGAGCGGCCGGATACGAAGGCCTCAAACAGCAGAAGATTCCCCGGTGCTTGAACGAATCTCTTCCAATCCACGAAGACACGCCCACGCGGAAAGCCTTCACGGATTTTCCTTAGCGTGTAGGTGACAATAGGTAAGCCTATCGCAAGGGAGGTTGCTCCGGCCCCGGCGGACCAAGGCCTATTTATCCCAAAGGAGCATTCCCCCTTTCTTGCTTTGGTAAGATCACGCCAGTTTTCTCGAACGGGAACAAACAGAGGGCATTCAAACCCTAAAGCAATAGCCTCTCCTGGCAATCGTTCGACGATGGTTTCAATCGCCATGTCGAGATTATTGCATTTGATTGTTTTTAGCCTGTTTTTTTCCGAAACCATTGCCCACCCAAGATTGCTCGGGCTGCCTATGTCAATGACACAAACGGAAAACACAGGCGTTTCTCCCTTCATTACTGATTGCCTCGCTACGCTCTTACTTCTCCTTTCCGAGTCTTACCTCGGATGGACAGATATCTCCCAAAATTCTGAATCGCCATCTTCTTGTGGTCGGGCGCAAGGTGGGCGTACTTCATGGTCATGGCGAGGTCGGCGTGGCCGAGAAGCTCCTTGACCGTCATTAGGTCTGCGCCGCTCATCACCATGTGGCTGGCGAAAGTGTGCCGCATATCATGCCAGCGGAAGTCCTCTATCTTGGCCTTGGTGAGCGCCTGTCTGAACCGCTTCCGTAGGTCCACCCTGGGGTTCCCGTCCGGCCCGCAGAAGACGTAGATGCTCGCAACCTCGGCCTCCTCCGCGGGGCAGCTCAGAGGATGCGCGGTCCCCCCTCAGGAACCCCCGCCTCCGGGGTGGAGGAAGATCCAGGGATTTCTCCGCTCGGGGTTGCGGACCCCTCGGCCCCATCTCCAGAGGGAAAACGCGACCAGGAAAAGGAGGATCGCCACTCCAAGAAACGCCAGCTCCCACCTCATCGGACCGAACTCCCCCGGCGGCTATATCAATTCCTGGCCTTTTAGACTTCGGAAGGTTCCGGCGAAGCGAACCTTTGCCCTTCGTCATGTGAAACCATCCTCCTGCGGTCGCTATTCGCAAAAAATCTTTTGGTTCGGGAATAGATTGAAAATAAAGGAATTGCGTGGATTCCCCGCTTGGGGCGGACCTCATTGGGCGAGGGAGCGCTGGGAGGGGGCCGCTCCCCTCCGGCGGTGGGCTTAGTCGGCGGCCTTTTCGGCGGCCTCGGGGAAGAGGCGGGACCGGGTTTCGGAGAAGAGGTGCTTGCCCACCGCCATCTGCAGGGTGGCTGGCATCACCCGCTTGGCCAGGCGGAGCATCTGGCCCGCCTTGTCGCGGATGTCCCATTGGGCGTGGGGGTCTTCCCTGAGGCGGGAGACGTGGCAAAGCTCGCGCGCGTTGGCGGCGAAGAGCACCCTCCGCCGATGGGCGTTCGTGAGGACGTAGGGGGCCGCCATGGGGGCGCGCTCCGCGATGGCGGCGTATGCCGCGTCGGTCTGCTCCACGGCCGCGCGGAAGTCCGCCTCGGCGCCGGCCTCGGCGACAGCGGGGGGGACGGTGACCCCCAGGCCCGGGTCGTAGGACTGGGCGTTCAGGGTGGACATCCGGTGGCGCTTGAGCTGGCCGTAGCAGGCCGCCGAGAGGGTGATCTCGAAGACACAGCGGACGTTTTCGAACTCGCGAAGGACTGGGTCGTGCCCTTTCATGTGCCGGAAGGTCGAGGCGATGAAGCGAGAACGCTCCTCCTCGGTCATTCGCCGGGCGGCGGCGAGGCACTCCCCCATCGAGCGCAGGGAGG
The DNA here is from genome assembly GCA_964394385.1 of uncultured Nitrospinaceae bacterium. GTDB lineage: Bacteria > UBA8248 > UBA8248 > UBA8248 > UBA8248 > CAYMWZ01. The sequence continues at coordinate 10,892 of CAYMWZ010000013.1, forward strand.
AGGAGTGGAGCAGCGCCCCCGCGATGAGGGCGTCGGCCTCGGGCGTGGCGTCGATCAATGCGACGTCTCTCTCGGCGCCGAGCGGGGCGGCGGGGGGGATCTCCCCCAGCCGTTCGAAGGCCTCGGCGCCCGCCTCTTTCAATTCCGCCCGCGCGCGCATGTTGTAAGGGGTGGGGTCCGTGTACTTGACGAGGGAGGGAGCCACGCCCCCGATCGCCTCGAAGAGCCTCCGGCCGTACTCGCGGATCTCGGCCAGGGGATGGGAGGCGCAGCGGCTGATGACGTGCTCGATGCTGCGGGCGTTCAGGGTCATTCCGATCTGGCTCTCGGTGGCGAAGGAGACAATATAGCGGGCGTCCTCTTTGGCCCAGCCTTCGAGGGTCTTGTGGTTCTTCTTCGAGGCGGCGAGATCCGGGTGTCGGTCGAACACCCAGGGACGGAGCTTCTCGTAGAGGCGGTGATAGCAGGCGTTTTGCGATTTGATGGCGGCGACGAACGATTCCCGCAGCCCCGCCTCCTCGATCTCCTGAGGGATGACGAAGTCATCCTCCAGGAGGATGTAGCGCTGGCTCTTCTCGGTGTAGGCGAGGAGGCGGAACTTCTGGATCTCCTCGACCGCGTAGCGGCTCACTCCCATCACGTCGATGTTGAAGCAGGCGTGCTCGGCCACCGAGCTGTGGCCGTAGCCGAAGATGATGTTCTGGTTGCTCTTGCGCGCCTTCTCCACCTCCACGCGGGCCACCGCGCGAAGCTCGTCGAGGGGCCGCGGATCCCGGCTGATGCGGGCGTAGGCGGCACTGATGGGCTCGGGGGTGAGGTTGTCCTGGCCGAGGAAGTCGGCGCTTCGGCGCTGAAGCTCGGCCGCCTGGGTCCTGAGCTCCGCCTCGCTCATTTGGTCGAGGCGGCTCTCCTCCCAGCCCTCCGCTACGGGCTCGAGGATCTGGGTCTTGAGCTGGCGGAGGACCTCCACATCGACGTTGTGGCCGGCGAGGACAATTCGCATGTGATGGCATCCATCCAGGGCGGAGGGCCTCCTCGGGGGAGGCCGAGGGAAAACGCAATATTTTGTGCTTGCCTCGCCATTATGTACCCAACCAATGGTGGACTCAAGCGGATTTTCTGGCCGACGCTTGAGAGTCCCCGGCACGAGGCGCCGTGCACCGTGCCGCCGGCCGCGTGGTTGCGCATTTGGGGGGCCTCTGGGAAGATGCGCCTTCGTGCCGCGGCGTCCCTGCTCCCGGAGTCGGGGAGGGCGGGGGAGTTTCCGCGGTCGGCCGCCGAAGGGACCAACCGAGGTTCAGCCTTGCGTCTCCCGCCTTGCTGCGTTTTTCCTCTCATGGGGTTCCTCCTGTTCGGGGTTTCGGCCACCTCCGCGGGGGCAGGCCCGGCCGGGCAGCCGGGCGGAGGGCGCCCCGCGCCCCTCGTCGCCCTGGGCGAGGTGGTCGAGCGCGAGGTGCGCAACCAGCTGAGCGCTGTGGGGACAGTGGCCCCATTCCGGACGTCGATCGTGAGCAGCGAGATTGAGGGCCGGGTGAAGTCGGCCCCCCTCCGGGAGGGCGATTTTGTCTCGGCGGGGGAGACGGTGATCGCCACCTTGAGCCGAACCGACCTGGAGATCGAGCTGCGGATCCTCCTGGCTGATCTGGAGAAGGCGCGGCAGGAGCACTTGCGCCTTCAGCGCGGCAGCCGCAAGGAAGAGATCGAGGCGGCGCGGTCGCGCCTTCATGAGAGGGAGGCGCGCCTGAGGCGCGATGAGCTGGAGCTCAAGCGGAATGAGGATCTCTTCAAGCGGCAGATCATCGACCGCGCCACGTACGACCGGGTGATCTCCAACTACGAGAGCAGCAAGAGTCAAGTCCTCGAGGCGAGATACCTCTTTCGGCTCGCCGAGCTCGGCCCGCGCGAGGAGGAAGTCGCCCGGGCCAAGGCCGACCTGGAACGGGTGCGGGCCCAGGTGGACCGCGTAAAGGACGATCTTTCCAAGGCCGTCGTCCGCTCCCCCTTGACCGGGTTCGTGACCGAGAAGTGGGTCGAGGTGGGCCAGTGGGTCCAGAAGGGCGGCCGGGTGGCCGAGGTGGTCGAGCTGGGGTCGGTCCTCGTCCGCACTCCCATCTCCGAGAACCAGATCGCCCTGGTGCGGAGGGGGGACGCGGTCCGGGTGGCCATCGACGCGCTCGGGGGGCGCATCTTCCCGGGACAGGTTCGGAGCGTGATCCCCAAGGCCGATCCCAAGAGCCGCACCTTCCCGGTGGATGTTGAGCTCAGGAACACGCCCGATCATGCGGTCAAGGCGGGCATGTTCGCCCGCATCTCGATGGAGTACGGCGACCCGGCGCGGGCGGTCCTGGTGCCCAAGGACGCGGTTCAGCTTCGCGCCCGCCGCCCCGCGGTGTTCGTGTTCGAGGGTGGAAAGGTGCGCGAGGTGGGCTTCACGGCCGGCCGGAGCGTGGACACCTTTGTCGAGGTCACCGAGGGCGAGCTCAAGGCTGGGATGCGGGTGGTCGTGCAGGGCAACGAAGCCTTGCAGGACGGCATGCCGGTGCGCCTGCGCGGTGGGGGCGGGCGCCCCGCGGCGGGGCCGGCGCGGAACGGGCAAGAGGGATGAACGCGATCTTTCACGCCGGAGCGGGGGTGGCCCTCGGGGCCTTGGCCCTCGGGCCGGAGGCCACTCCGGCCGACTTGGCGCTTTGCGCCGCGGCCGGCACCTCCCCGGACTGGGACGGGCTCCTCCTCCTCTCCGGCCGGCCGCTCTACAGCCGGTTCCACCGGGCGGCGACGCACGGGCTCGTGGGCCTGGCCGCGGGCGCGCTCCTCGCGGGGGGGATCCTCTCCCTCTGGGGGGGCTGGAGCTTCGGCCGGGCGGCGGGGCTTTGGCTGCTCGCCGCCGCCGGGCACACGGCGAGCGACCTTTTCAACCGCTCGGGGGTGGTGCTCCTCCATCCGTTCTCCTCGGAGCGGACGCGCTTTCCCGCCGTCTCCTGGGCGAGCCCCCTCCTCACCCTGGGCGCTTGCGCCACGGCGTTGGGGGCGTATCTTGCCTCGGGGGGGACGCGCCTCGTTGCGGTGGCGGGCGTGGCGGGCTACGCGGTGCATCTGAGGCGCAGGCTGCGCGAGCCGGTGCTTCAGGACGCGTTGAGCCGCTGGTGGTTCGAGCGGATGTGCGGCGGGCCGTTTCACCCCTACGGGGAGGCTCCCTTAGAGGCCGCCCCCGGCGTTTCGGCTGAGTCTTGGCGGGAGAGAGCATGAACATCGTCCGCGGTTGCGTGAGGTGCCCTGTCACCACCATGGTCGGGGTGATCCTGGCCGTCCTCTTCGGAGCCATCAGCCTCTACCGGATTCCGGTCCAGATGACCCCCACGGTGGACCGGCCCGTGATCACCGTGGAGACGACCTACAAGGGCGCCGCGCCGCTCGAGGTGGAGCAAGAGGTCACCAACCGGATGGAGGAGAAGTTCACCTCGGTCGAGGGCCTGGTCGAGATGACCTCGACGAGCGAGGAGGATCGCTCCCGGGTCATTTTGGAGTTCGACTGGGGGACGAACAAGGATGTGGCCCGGATCGACGTCTCCGAGAAACTGGGGCTTGTGAAGGACCTCCCGGACGACGCCGAGCGGCCCATCATCCAGGCCGTGAACTCCGACGCCGAGACGCCCATCACCTGGATCGTCCTGGACACCCGCCGCCCCATCAACGAGGTGCGGGTGGAGGCGGACGACGTCATCCGCCCGAAGCTGGAGCGGGTGCCGGGGGTGGGGGCGGTGTGGATGTTCGGGGGGGAGGATCGCGAGGTCCGCGTCACCCTCGACTACCAGGCCATGAGCGCCCGCGGGATCACCGTGGCCGTCTTGCGGGAGGCCCTCCTCCGCGAGAACCGCAACACCAAGGGCGGGAAGATCGACGAGGGCAAGCGGCGCTACGCCGTCCGCACGGTGGGCAACTTCACGGAGCTTGAGCAGCTGCGCAACACGATCGTGGCGCAGGGCCCGGCGGGTCCTGTCTATCTGCGCGACATCGCCCGCGTGAGCTTCGACTATGGGGACCCCACCCGCCGCATCCGGATCAACCGGAGGCCCTCGATGGGCTTCGGCATCCTCCGCAAGACCGGCGCCAACACCATCGAGGTGATGGCCGATCTCAGGAAGGCCGTTCAAGAGATCAACGGCCTCTACAAGGGCCGCGACATTCAGCTGCGCCAGGTGTACGACGAGACGGACTACATCTACCAAGCGCGCGGCCTGGTGGTGAATAACATCTTCGTGGGCGGCGCGCTGGCGATCGGGGTGTTGCTGCTCTTCCTCGGGAGCGTCTCGAGCGTCTTCGTCATAGCGGCGGCGATACCGGTCGCCGTCGTGGCGACCTTCATCTTCATCTTCGCTCTCGGCCGATCCATCAACATCATCTCCCTCGCCGGCCTCGCCTTCGCCGTGGGAATGGTGGTGGATAATTCGATCGTGGTTCTGGAGAACATCTACCGCCACCGGGAGATGGGCAAGAGCCGGTGGCAGGCGGCGGTGGATGGCGGGACGGAGGTGTGGGGCGCGGTCCTCGCCTCGACGCTCACCACCCTGGCCGTTTTCATCCCGATCATCTTCGTGCAGGATGAGTCCGGCCAGCTCTTCCGCGACATCGCTATCGCCATCAGCGTGGCGGTGGGGCTTTCCCTCATCGTGTCCATCACCCTCATTCCGATGATGAGCGCCCGGATCCTGAAGTCCACCGAGGGAGAGTCCTGGCTGGGGAGGCTCCAGTCGCGCTTGGGCGTCCGCGCTTTTGGCCGCTTTTGCCAAGATCTCCTCATTCGCCAGCTCCGCTGGCTCATGCTCGGGGTGGCGAGGCGCTTGGTGTTGGCGGCGGGGCTCACGGGCGCCGCGGTCTTCCTGGCCTGGTTCTTCTTCCCCCCAATCGACTATCTGCCGAAGGGGAACCGGAACCTGATGTTCGTTTTCCTGCGGACGCCGGCGGGGCTGAACCTCGACGAGGTGGATAAGAACATTCTCTCCGTGATCGAGTCACGCTTCGCCCAGGTGGAGGAAGTGCAGCGCTTCTTCGCCGTGGCGCGCGTGCAGAACCCCATCATCGGCCTCCTCGCGAAGAACGAGTATACCGACCAGGAGTCCATGCGGCGGCTGGTCGGGAAGCTCTCGGGCCTGGTCCGGGGCATACCCGGCGTGCAGGCCTTCGTCACGCAGGCGGAGCTGTTCCGCCGGAGGGGCTCTGGATTCATCGGAGGCGTCAACCTCCAGGTGGACATCACCGGCGCGAGCCTGGACGAGATCCAGCGCCTGGCCTCCGAGGTGGAGGGCAAAGCGCGGCGCATGCCGGGGGTGCGGTTCGTCAACAACAGCTTCGACTTGGGGAACCCCGAGCTCCAGGTTCGCGTGGACCGCGAGAAGATCTCCGACCTGGGGGTTTCCGTGCGCGAGCTGGGCGACGTCGTCGAGACCCTGGTGAACGGGACGAAGTCCGGGCTCTTCCGCGACCACGGCAAGGAGCTGGACATCGTCCTGCGCGGCCCCCTTGCTGATTTCCAGCGCACCCAGGATTTGTCCAAGATCAAGATCCACACCCCGGACGGGCGGGTGGTGCACCTCAGCGACATTGCCGAGATCCGCCCGGCCATGGGGCCGACCAAGATCGAGCACATCGACCGCGAGCGGTCGATCTCGCTCACGGTGAACATCAGCGAGGAGATACCGCTTCAGGTGGCCATCGACCGCATGCGCCGCGAGGTCATCGACCCGATGCGGGCGGGCCTTCCGCTCGGCTATTCGGTGAGCGTGACGGGCCGGGCGCGCGACCTGGCGCGGACCTGGAACGCGCTCAAGTGGTCGTTCCTTCTGGCGCTTCTCATCACCTATCTGCTCATGGCGGCGCTGTTCGAGGCGTGGAGCTATCCCCTGATCATCATGTTCAGCGTGCCCTTCGCGGCCACGGGGGGTGTCCTCCTCGTCAGCCTGATGAACGCCCTCGAGCCCTCGGTGAAGATGGACACCCTCACCATGCTCGGCTTCATCATCTTGACCGGGATCGTGGTGAACAACGCCATCCTCCTCGTCCACCAGGCCTTGAACCACGCCGGAGCGGGCATGCCCATGCGGGAGGCCATCCTGGAGAGCGCCCGCGACCGGATGCGCCCCATTTTCATGACCACGACCACCACAGTGTCCGGCATGCTTCCCCTGGTGCTCGCCTCGGGGGCGGGCAGCGAGCTCTACCGCGGCCTGGGATCGGCCATCCTCGGGGGCCTCACTGTCTCGACCCTCTTCACGCTCGTGCTCGTGCCAGCGCTCTTCTCCCTGTGGGTGGACTTCCTCGAGTGGCTGCGCCCGGCCGCGCTGGCCGCCGTCGCCGCGCAGGCCGGCGGGGTGAGGGAGCTGGAGGAGGATTGGGCGGCCTCCAACGGCGAGGCGGGCGCGGAGGCTCCTGCCCGGCTGGAAGAGAAGCGGTAACCTTCCCCGCTACGTTTTCCCCTCGCTTTCGGCCAAGAAGGCGTCCACCGCCGCGTTCCACTGGGCGTGGCTGCGGCGGTAGCTGTAGTGTCCCCCCTCCTCCAGGACGACGAGCTTGGAGCCGCGGATGGCGGCGTGGAGCTCCTCGGCGAAGTAGGGGGGCGTGAGGGCGTCGTCCTTGGCCGCGATGATGAGGGAGGGCTTGGCGATTCGGCCGAGGTCGGCCCTGCGGTCGTGATCGAGCGTCATGTCCAGCCGCGCGGCCAGCACCTCGACCGGTGCGATGGTCTCTCGCTGGCGCTTTTCCAGTTCGAGCAGGTTCTCGTACATGTGGCGGAACTGGGTCCAGCCGCAGGTCCACAGCGAGCTGAACTTGATGTACTCCTCCTGGCCGTATGCCAGGGCGATCTGCTTGCGCGAGGTCTGGAGGCGGGTCATGTAGGGGTCCGCCTTCGTCCAGGTGTTCGTGAAGATGCAGCAGCGCACCCGGTCGGGGTGATCCAAGGAGAGGTTTTGGAGGACCGCCCCTCCGGTCGAGGTGCCGGCCACGTGGGCCCGCCCGATCCCCAGCGTGTCCATCAGGGCCACGGCGTCGGCGGCGATGAGGCGGGTGGAGTAAGCATCCTTCGGCTTGTCGCTCTCCCCCGTGCCGCGGTGATCGAAGGCGATGCAGCGGTACCGCTTGGCGAAGTGGGGGAGCTGGAAGTCCCAGGCATTCAGCAGGCCCATGAGGCCGGGGATGAAGAGGAAGGGTTCTCCCCTCCCTGCCTCGACGTAGTTGAGCGAGAGCTCTCCCGCCTTGATTCGTGGCATGGGGTTTTCTATTCCTCCTCGGAGGCGAGAACCTCGGCCATTTCGATGCGCCTGCCCTCCCGCGCCGAGCGGACGCCAGCCCGGATGACGGCGAGCGAGGTGAGCGCCCTCTCGCCGTCCATCTCGGGCTGCGCGCGGCCGCGGACGCAGCCGGCGAACTCCTCGAGCTCCTCGACGAGGGTGTCGTTCTTCTCGCAGGCCACTGCCCGGGGGGCGCGCTCCCCGCGGTGGAGGACGCGCAGGCCGTCGAAGAGGGTGTAGTAGGCGGTGGCCTCCTTTCCGTAGATGTTCATCATGTAGTACTCCGAGGCCGAGGCGTAGCTCGCCGTCAGGTTCGAGGTGGCCCCGTTTTCGTGCTCGAGCAAGAGGTTCGCCACGTCGGGGTTCTCCCCCGGGAGCACGAGCTGCGCCGTCCGGGCCGAGACGGCCTGGACGGGACCCATGAGGTACTCCAGGATGTCGATGTAGTGGATCCCTATCTGGAGCATGACCCCGCCCGGCATCGCCTCGGCTTGGTAGCGCCAGTGGCCAAGGTCGAACTTCCCCTCCCGGTCACGGCTGATGTTCCCCTCCGCTTGGACGAGCTTGCCGAAACGCCCCTCCTCGATGGCGCGCCGGATCCACCGGAAGTGGCTTTCGCGCCTCCTCTGGTAGCCCACCGAAAGGACGACGCCCGCCTCCCGGCAGGCGCGGGCGATGGCCCGCCCGTCGGCGATGGTGTGGGCGATGGGCTTGTCCAGAAAGACGTGCTTGCCCGCCCGGGCGGCGGCGCGGGTGGTCTCCAGGTGGACGTGGTTCGGCGTGGTGTTGATGATCCCCTCGACCGAAGGGTCGTCGAGGATCTCTTCGTAGCTTGAGGCGGCCTTGCAGCCGTACTTTTTGGCGAAGGCTTGGCGCTTCTCTGGGGAGCGGGTGTAGCAGCTCACGATCTCGATCATCTTCGTCCGCCTCGCGGCGTCGGCGAGGACGTCCGACCACCAGCCCATCCCGACCGAGGCCACGCGCACGGGGGATTCGCTCATCGGGTTTCTCCTCGGCTCATGCGGATACGGCGCCGCCGCGAGGTTAGCAGGATCGCACCCGGCCCGCCAACCCGAGCGGCCTCAGGCGGGCCTTCCGCGCCGGCGCCATTCCTGGAGGAAGGGCCAGGCGATCGTGAACACGGAGAGAATCAAGAAGGCGAGGCTGATGGGGGAGGTGAAGAGGATCGACGCGTCCCCCTTCGAGGCGGTGAGGGCGACCCGAAGGTTTTCCTCCAGGGGCCGCCCCAGGACGAGCGCGAGGATGAGCGGTACGACGGGCATGTCCAGCCAGCGCATGAGGAGTCCCAGAAGCCCGAAGGAGAACATCACGTAGGTGTCGAAGAAGGAGTTGCGCAGGGCGAAGCTCCCGATGACGCATAGGACGGCAATGGCCGGGATGAGGACGGCCTTCGGGGCGTCGAGCACCTTCACGAGGAGGCGCACCCCCAGGAGGGCGATGGCGATGGTGAAGATGTTGGACCAAAAGAAGGAGAAGATGATCGTGTAGGCGAAGTCCGCCCTCTCCAGGAAGAGCATGGGGCCGGGCGCCAGCCCGTGGACGAGGAGAGCCCCGATCAGGATGGCCGTCACCGGATCCCCGGGGATGCCGAGGGTCATCATGGGGATGAGGGCGCCCCCGCAGACGGCGTTGTTCGCGGCCTCGGGAGCGGCCACCCCCTCGACGCAGCCCGTCCCGAAGGCCTCGGGTTTCTTGCTCGCCTTCTTGGCGTAGTCATAGCTCAGGAAGGCGGCGATGGGCCCTCCCGTCCCGGGGAGGATGCCGATGAAGGTCCCGACGACCGAGCCGATCAGGGAGGGGAGGGTCATCGCCTTGTAGTGCCGCCACCGCGGGTAGATGGAGCCGAAGCGGGAGAGGACCTCTCCCCTGGCGAGCCCCCTCAGGTTCTCCTGGATACCGTCCACGAGCTGAGGTATGGCGAAGAGGCCGATGAGGGCGGTGAGGAAGTGAACGCCTTGCAGGAGGTTCACTTCCCCGAACGTGTAACGCGCCGTGCCCATGATGGGGTCCTGGCCCACCGTCACGAGGATGAGGCCGATGAGGCCAGAGAGGAGCCCCTTTACCACGGACTGCACGGCGAAGCTCGAAATGATGGTGAGGCCGAAGAAGACAAGGCTGAAGAGGTCCACGGCCTGGAACTTGAGGGCCACAGCCGCCAGCTGGGGGGCGATGAGCCAGAGGCAGATGAGGCTGAACATTCCGCCGAAGAAGCTCGAGAAGATGGAGGTGCCCAGGGCGAGGCCCGCCTCACCGCGCCGGGCCATCTGGTAGCCGTCGAGGCCTGTGGCCGAGGCCGAGGGGGTCCCCGGGATGTTGAGGAGGATGGCCGAGAAGCTCCCCCCTGTCATCCCGCCCGAGTAGATGCCGAGCAGGAGCGAGATGGCGACGTGCGGGCCCATCACGAAGGTGAGGGGGAGCACGATGATGATGCCCGAGCTGATCGTGATCCCGGGCAGCATCCCTGCGATCAGCCCGATCAGGGCGCCGGCCGCCATGGCGGCCAGCGCCTCCGGCGCGGTCGCGCTGAGGAACCCTTCGAGGACGGCGGGGTCCATTGCGTCAGAAATCCGGGGCCGCGGGGAAGGGGACCTGAAAAAGGTAGTGGAACATCAGGTAGAGGAACGCCGTCATCCCCACCGACCAGCCCGCGATGTAAATGGGCCGCCCCTCTCCCGCCGCCCACATCAGGGCGGCGAAGAGAAGCGGCGTGACCAGCAGGAAGCCCAGGAAGGGGAGCCCCCCCAGGTAGACCGCCAGGAAGAGGAGGCCCGCCGCCGTGCGCCGCCCGGCGCCCTTCCCTGCCTCCATCCTCGGCGGGCTCCACCGCTCCGCCAGGAGCCCCTGGATGAGGAGGACGGCCGAGAGGAGGAGGAAGCACCACGTCAGTACCCAGGGAAAGAAGGAGGGCCCGGGCACGTTGCCGATGAGGCGCCGGGGGAGTTGGGCCGTCATGTAGGCGTAGAGGGCCCCGAAGGCGAGGAGGCCGAGGCCGGCGGCGATGTTCTTGGTCCGCATGGGTGCCCTGCCGGATGGCGTTGGAGGAAGGCGCGGGGGGCCCGCCCGGAGGCGGACCCCCCCCCGCCCGCTACTGGCCCGGCTTCTTCGAGCGGTAGAGCTTCGCTTCCTTCAGGATGTCCTTGACCAGCTTGTCCATGGTGTCGAGGTACGGCTGGAACTCTTTTGCGTCCATCGTGTCGATGGTGAAGCCCGCCTTCTTGGAGAGATCCTGGAAGGCCTGGGAGTTGGCCGCCGTCTCCATCGCCTTGTAGAGCTTGGCCTTCACGTCGGCCGGGGTGCCCTTGGGCACGCTCAGGCCGCGGAAGAGATCGATCACCGCCGGGTAGCCCAGCTCCGTGGCGGTGGGGACGTCCTTGATGAGCGGGTTGCGCTTCGCGCTGGGGATGGCGAGGAGGCGGATTTTCTTCGCCTGGGCGAGCTTGATGACGCCCGTCAGGGGCCCCACCATCGCGTCCGCCTCGCCGCTCAGCACGGTCGCGTTGCGGCGCTTCACCCCCACGGGCAGGTGGATCACATTGCAGCCCGCCGCGTTCGTGATGGCGACGGCCGCGATGTGAGTGGTGCTCCCCGTCCCGGCGTTGGCGATCTTCAACTTCCCGGGGTTCTTCTTGCAGTCCTCGACGAAGTCCTTGAGGGTCTTCCACTTGGCATCGGCCCTCACGGCGAAGGGCATGGGCTGGTACTCCACCCGGCCGATATGGTCGAACGCGTCATGGTCGAAGGGAACGTTCCCGATGTTCGTGGATGTGAGGATGGAGGTGGAGTTCCAGGCCACGGTGTAGCCGTCCGGCTTGGCGTTCTTGACGAGGGTGTAGGTGATGGCCCCGCCGCCGCCCTCCTTGTTGATGGGCACGACGGGCTGGCCGAGCGCCTTGCTCATCTCCTGGGCGAGGACCCGCCCCTCGATGTCGGCGCTGTCGCCCGCCCCGAAGGGGATGATGAATTCGATGGGCTTTTCGGGAAATTCGGCCGCCGCCGGGCCCGCGAAAGCCGCTGCGGCGAACAGAGCGACCAGGGCAAAGCACACTCTGCGCATCTTTCTCATGGGCTCTCCTCCTTCGGGTGTTCCTCCGCGCGCGAGCCCCCCGGGAGCTCAAGCTTCCTGCCGCCCCGCATTCAAAGGCTCCGCTATTGAGTGGTCAGTCGATCCGGAAGCCCGCCCCGACGGCCTCCACGGCCACGCGGGCGATGGCTTCGTCCTGTTCCCAGTCTCCTCCGCTCACCCCGATTCCGCCCACGCACTCGCCATCGACGATAATCGGGAAGCCGCCCTCCATCGCGGTCCAGCGCTCGGGGCCCGCCGCGAGGGCGAGGCCGAGGGCGTGGAGGGTGTCAAGGGGCTGGGCCTGGGCGCCCCGGGTGGTGGTGGGCCGCTTGTTCGAGGCCGCGCACACGGCCTTGGTGGTCGAGGAGTGGACGGTGTGGAAGCGTCCGCCGTCCATCCGCTCGAGAACGAGGAGGTGCCCTCCGGCGTCCACGATGGCGACGGTGACGGCGATTCCGAGTTCCTCTGCCTTGGCGATGGCGGCCGCCATCATCCGCTTTGCTCCCCGGGTGGTGAGGCGCTTGGTCTGGGAAAACGGCATGGGCGT
>CAYMWZ010000014.1:0-21290 GCA_964394385.1 uncultured Nitrospinaceae bacterium
GATGTCGTAGTTGAAGAGGATGTTGCAGCACTGAAGGTTGATGCCCTCCCCCGCGGCCTCGGTGGCCACCAGGACCTGTATCGTGCCCTCCCTGAACTGCTGCTCCGAGTAGAGGCGGGAGCCCGGCTCGTCGCGGGAGCCTGGCTTCATGCTGCCGTGGATGCACCCCACCCGGAAGCCCCACTCCTTGAACTTGCCTTCCAGGTAATCCAGAGTGTCCCGGAATTCGGTGAAGAGGAGGAGGCGCTGCTCGGGGCGCTCGAAGAACTTCTCCTCATGGAGGAGGCGCTTCAGGCGGGAGAGCTTCTCCTCGGAGTCTGAATCCTCCAAGTTTTCCGCGAGCTTGGCGAGGCGCCCCAGCTCGGCGATTTCCTCCCGGACCTGGTCCGCGTTCTGGGCCAACGTGACCGCCTCCAGCATCTCCTCCCAGCGCTCGCGCTCGGCCTCCTCCATCTCCTCCAGGTCTTCGGGGTCGGGGATGTCCAAGGGGGCCGTCCGCGCCTTCTCCTGGGCGCGCTTCAAGCCCTCCTCCAGCCTCCTGGCGCGGTTTTCAAGGGAGCGGCGCAGGGCATGGGCGCTCGAGGCGAGCCTTCGCTGGTAGAGGCTCATGAGGAAGCCGACCGCTCGGGCGCGTGGGTCGTCTCCCTGAGCGGCGGCCCGGGCGCATTGGAATTTCACGAAGCGCGTGACTTCCCGGTAGAGGTCGAACTCGGGCCCGTCCAGCTGAAAATCCACTGTATGGGGGATGCGCTTGGTGAAGATTTTTTTCGCCGCCCACGTGCCGTCCGCTTGGCGCTCTGGGAAATAAACCATCGCCTCCTTCGTCCGCCGAAGGTAGAAGGGCGCCCGCTGCCTGTTCATGGCCTCGCGGATGGACTTCACGTCGGCGAAGGCGTCCTGGTCGAGAAGCTGGAGGAAAAGGCTGAAGTTGACCGGGTCGCCCTTGTGGGGCGTGGCGGTCAAAAGAAGCATGTGGTCGCCCGTTCCCCGGAGGAGCTCCCCCAGGGCGTAGCGGGCGGTCTTCTTCGAGGGCGGGCTCCAGGACATGCGGTGGGCTTCGTCCACGACGACCAGGTCCCAGCGAACTTGCTTGAGGCCGGGGAGAATGTCGGCGCGCTTGGCCAGGTCAAGCGAAGTGAGAACCCGCTTCTGCTCCAGCCACTGGTTGATCCCGAACTGCTCTCGGATGTCTATCCCCTTCATCACGAGGAACTTCTCGTCGAACTTCTCCTTCAGCTCGCGCTGCCACTGGAAGGTCAGGTTCGATGGGCAGACGATGAGAATCCGCTCGGCCAGCCCCCTCAGCTTGAGTTCGCGGATGAGCAGGCCCGCCATGATGGTCTTCCCCGCTCCGGCGTCATCGGCCAGGAGGAAGCGGACCCGGGCGAGCTTCAGCAGGTAGTCATAGATGGCTTCCAGCTGGTGGGGGAGGGGGTCGACGCGGGATATCGAGAGGCCGAAATACGGGTCGAACTCGTAGGCGATGCCAAGGGAGTAGGCCTGGAGGCCCAGCCGGAGGAGCTTGCCGTCTCCGTCGAAGGTGGACTCAGCCTCAAGGATGGAAAGAGTCTCAAGGTCACGCGCGGTGAGCGTGACGCTCCTGAACTTTTCGGATTGTGTCCCGACAAGCCCCACGACCCAACTGAAAGGCCCGTTGGTACGGACGGTTTCCACCCGCATGGGCTCGTTGAAGAGAGTACCGATGAGGATTTGGCCCGTTTGGAGCGGGGCGCTCTCGCTCATCATTCTCGCCCCTTCTTACTAACTACGCTGAGCTCATGGAGCAAAAGATTCAGAGTATCTTATACCACAGCAAGCGAAAAAAAGCCGAACGAAAAACCACGATCTCTCGCTAACCATCTATCTAATTGAGATGGTGTCCCGGATGAGCACTTTCATTTGGATGCCAAATTCATTGAATTCCCTGGGCGATTACCTCCGAAGGATCCGTCTGGCTGTGGACTCATCCAAATGAGGTTGCGAAACTCCCCGGTGTGGACACCTCCTGCATCATCAAGTGGTAGCCGGACTGGACGCCGCCTACCGCCGGCCGAGGGCATCAGCCAAGGGAGAGATGGATCTCCGACTAGGGATGGACCTGAGCACCCTCGCCAGGTGGGAAAGGCACAAGCTCGTAGCGCTAAACTCATCGAGGACTTTCTTCTGAAAGGGTTTCCCTCCTCCGAGACAATCAGAAACAAAGATGTCCCATCAAGGGGCTCGAGGGGCTCGCGCCACAAGGAGGAGTCCACACCTCATCCCTCAGGCCTGGCTAGGTGGCCATGACCCCAATGTCCTGAGAAAAAATTTCTGGAAGTTCAAAAAACCGGGAGTAGGCGTCCCGAAAGATCCCTCACCCGAGAGGGTTCTCAACCCCCCTATCTTCGATTGGTTCTGTGCCCTTTGAAATTGCTAAGCCTAATTCTTTGAAAATCCTCACATTCCCGCGTTTCTTCCTATTAGCCAAAATGAGAAAATCAATTTGTGGAATTTTTATTAATGTAAATTTAAAAAAATTTTAAAAAAGACTTGCAAAATTTATTAAAACCTCCTAGATTTTAAGAGAATCAACAAAAGAAACCGAATATCTGAGGACCTCATGAACGGCGACATCATGACCATCCGCCAGGTGGCTGATTACCTTCAGTTGAGCCAGAGCACCGTCTACCAGTTGGCCAACAAGGGAGAACTGCCGGGCCGGAAGGTCGGGGGAGGATGGAGGTTCGTCAAAGCCGAAATCGACGAGTGGCTGGGAGCTAAGCAACGCGCGGTCACTTTGACCATCCTCGTCGTGGAAGACGATAGGCCCGTCTCCCAGCTTTTGGTGGATACGCTCCGGCCGAGGGGCCACACCGTCCTTGCGGCCTTCAGCGGCGAGGAAGCCTTCCCCATCATCGCGACGCAACCCCTCGACCTCGTATTTCTGGATCTCGTGCTTCCGAAGGCGAGCGGGATCGACGTCTATAAGGCGATCAGCCGGCTTCAACGCCCCCCCGAAGTCATCGTGATCACCTCTTTCACCTCCAGCCATTTGCTCGCGGAAGCGCTCGAACTTGGACTCCTGACGGTCATTCAAAAACCCTTCCGGCTCGAGACAATTTTGGAGGCTGTCGAGAAAGTGGCGCAGGCGAAAGCGGGCTCCCTCATCTCGGGCTCCCAATAAAAGAGGAGGAAATTTGCGTTCGCTTCCCGGGACAGGCCTGAACCAGTTGTCCCGTAAGTGGTGAGGGCGGTCGTCCCACAGTCTTCATTTAATCGGCCGGGAACTCCCTCCGTGAGGCTCTCCAATGGTTGGCCTCCTCGGCCGAGGAGGAAAGCGCGATGCTAGCCCATCCGAAAATTCTCATCCTGGCAGATAAACTGGACAGCGTGGAAAACGAGGCGGAGTTCCTCGCCCCCTTTTCACCCGAGGTAAGGATTCTCGCCACCGGTGGCGAGGACGAAAGCATCCTCGGTCTGAAGGCGGACGTGGTCCTCAACACGGCCTTCGCGCTCAATGGGAACGCCGTCGAGGAAATGCGGCGATGCAGGCTGCTCGTCAATTGCGATCGCGGGACGGCGAATGTGGCCAGGGCTGCCGAACGGGGCATCCGGATTATGAATGTCCGTCCGTATGAGCCGGCCGAGGTGGCCGATCACTTCATGGAGATGGTCTTTGCGCTTTGGCTTGGCATCCTCCCGGCTGGCGCATGGCGGCCATGGGAGAATCCCGCACGGGACGCACGCACAGAGATTCCGAGCCTTCGGGGCATGAGGCTGGGGATATACGGCTGCGAAGAGGTCCTCTGCGAGCTAGTGGATCGGACGTTGAATCTGGGCTTCCAGGTGCTGGTCCATTCAGGGCGCAAAGTTCCTCCCAGAGACGAGGTGACCATCGTTCCCTTCGAAACCCTTCTGCGGGAGTCGGATTTCCTGATCCTCCATTCTTCCCCTTCGCGTCCCGGGAAGGTGGCCTTCGGCGAGCGGGAATTCCGGATGATGGGGCCGCAAGCCCGTCTGGTGCATGGGGCCGAGCCCAGCCTCGTGGACGAGGAGGCCCTCGCCAGAGCGCTCGCCGAGGGATGGATCGGCGGGGCGGCTCTCAGCATGCCGATTCTCGACCCCATGCGCCTTCTTCAAAGGTTTCCGAGAACGGGGAATGTACTGTTCTCGTCGTGTGCGTATGCGGACGGTCTATTGAGGAGGTCCCAGCGGAGTGTGCGGGAATTTGCGGCCCAGGCGGTCTTGCGCGACTTGGGCGTCGCGGCGGCGAGCCGCGCTTGAGGGTTACTTTCTCGAGCGGACCGCACTTCCATACATCATGGGAGCTGAGGCGATGAACAACGGCGTCATGACACTCAAAGGGCCCGTATTTTCGGGAAATGGAGTGAAGAAGCCACGCATCCGGACCGCTGAGTTCCTGGTCCGGTACCTCGAATCGATGGGCGTGGAGCACATCTTCGGCGTCTCGGGAGGGACCATCAGCCCGATTTACGGGGCGATCCACAAGAGTCGCATCCGGGACGTCCTGACCAAGCACGAAGCAGGAGCCGCCTTCATGGCCGACGGTTATGCGCGCGTCTCCGGACGGCTCGGGGTCTGCATGTCCACGACCGGGCCGGGCGCCACGAACCTCATCACCGGTGTTGCCTCGGCCTTCGCCGACTCGATTCCCATCCTTGTTCTGACCGGGCAGGTGTCCACCGAGTACTTCGGCCGGGGCGCGTCGCAGGAGTCCTCGCCCGAGGGCATGGACATCACCCAAATGTACAAGCAGATCACCCGCTACAGCGGTTTGGCGTTCAAGCCGAGCAAGGTTCCCGAGTTCCTCCGGAAAGCCCTCACGCACGCCTTGCACGGACGAACCGGGCCCGCCCATCTGGGGTTGCCCAACGATGTGCTGCGGGAGGAGATCGAGGACGTGGCCGAGTTCTGGCGGCGGCCGGGACCCCCCGCGGCCTTCTTTGACCGGGAGGCCATTCGCGCCGCGGCGACTTGGCTCCTGCGAGCCCGGCGCCCGGCGATGCTCGTCGGCCACGGATGCGTCCTGGCGGATGCCTGCGAGGAGGCCCGAAGGCTCGCCGAGGCGCTTCGCATTCCGGTGGCCACCACCCCGAAGGCCAAGGGTGCTCTTCCAGAGGACCATCTTCTCTCTCTCGGCGTCTTCGGCTTCTCGGGCTCACCCCTGGCCGAGTGGTACCTCCTTTCGGGGAAGGTCGATGTGCTTCTCGCCGTGGGAACTTCCTTCAATGAATGGGGGACGCTTGGCTGGAAAAAGGAGCTGAATCCCTCCAGGGCTCTGCTCCACGTCAACATCGATCCGAGGGACGTGGGGAAAAATTACCCCACCACGGTCCCGCTCTGCGGGGACGCCAAGACGGTGCTCACGGAGCTTTCCTACGAAATCGAACGGCAGCGAAGGTGGTATGCGCCGTACACGAACGGCCTGTTCGCGGAGCTGACCGAGGCGAGATCCCGCGTGGGTTTGGTACGGAACCCCTCCGCCATGGAATCGGACGCCGTCCCCCTGAAGCCCCAGCGCCTGATGGCCGACCTGCGCGCGAGCCTTCCTCCCGACGCCATCGTCTTCGTGGACGGAGGGGCGAACCGCTCCTGGGCCACGCACTACTTCCAGGCGCTCGCCCCCCGGACGTTCTTTTCGGCCACCGGCATGGCCTCGATGGGCTACGGCGTCGCTGGGGCCATCGGGGGAAAGTTCGCGGCACCGGATCGGATCGTGGTCTCCATCGTGGGCGACGGCGGCTTCCTCATGAACGGGATGGAGGTGGCGACGGCGGTCGCGCACAAGAAGCAGGTCATCTGGGTCGTGTTGAATGACGGCCGCTACGGCATGATCTACCACGGCGACCGGATGCTGGGCTATCCGGCCCTTTCCACGCAGTATCCGATGTGCGACGTGGCCAAGGTGGCGGAGGGTCTCGGCGCCCGCTCTCTTTACATTCACGAGCCGGGGGAGATCAATCCCTCGTTGATCCAGGAGATCATCGAATGGGGCGAGCCTACGGTTCTGGATGTGCGGATCGACCCGGAGGAGGCGCCACCCATCGGCGCCCGCGTGAGTTCCCTCAAGCAGGGACGGGCGGAGACTTTCGAGGATGACGAGCTATGAGAAAATACGTTGGCGTTCTTGGCGGGCTTCTGTTTGGTCTTCTTCTCGCTCTCGGTCCGACACGGCCCTTCGCGGGGACCGTCTCTTCCGATGGCTTCTTGAACGTGGCCGATATGACGGCCCCGCCGCCCACGCTCGACCCACACAAGGTCTACGGGACCCAGTCGCAATCCCTCTACCGACAAATATACGACAACCTGATCGACCGGGACCCGGAGGGGCGACTGATTCCGGCCATCGCGGAGCGATGGCGGTATTTGGGTGACAACAAGTGGGAACTCAGGATCCGCTCCGACGTGTACTTCCACGACGGCGTGCGCCTCTCCAGCCGGGACGTGAAGTTTTCGCTGGATCGCCTCCTGAGTCCGAGTTCGGTCCGCTCGCGGCGGAGAGATTTCGCCTTCATCAAGCGCGTCGAGGCCGTCGGCGACTCCGTCGTGCGCATCCAGACAACGGGACCCGTGCCGACGCTGCCCGCTCGCCTGGCCCAGTTCAGCATGGTTCTCCCCGCTGAGCGCCTGCGCCGGGAGGGCGAGGAGGCCTTCTTCAAGGCCCCGATCGGGGCAGGTCCCTTCCGCTTCGTCACGATGGACCGCGAGAGAGCCGTGCTTGAAAAGCACGATCGCTACTACCGGGGGCGTCCCGGCGCGCCGGGGGTCGTGTTCCACTTCATCAAGGATGCTCGGAGCGGGTTTCGCGGGCTGGCGGAGGGGGAACTGGCCCTGATCACCAATGTCCGGGCCTCGTTCACGAAGGACATTGCGGCCGACCCGAACCTGACGGTCGTGAAGAAGCGGTCGCTGCAGTTCAGCTATGTGGTCCTTGACACCCTTTCTCCGGGCCCGCTCCGGGACCGTCGCGTCAGGCGCGCGCTGGCCCAGTGGACCGATGTGCCCGGCCTCATCCGGTATGTGGTGCACGGGAACGGACGGCCCGTCGCGACCTTCGTGATGCCGGAAGATTACGGATTCAACGCGGACCTCAAGCCCCACCCGTTTGACCCCGAACGGGCCAAGGCGCTCATGCGGGAAGCTGGGTATCCGGAGGGGTTCGCGTTGCCGGCCCTTTCGAGCGATGAGATGGCCCCCGTCGCGCGGGCGGTCGCCAAGCAGTGGGGGCGTCTCGGGGTCAAGTTGAGTCTCGAAGTCGCGTCGCGCTCGGAGGCCATCCGCCTGTGGTCGAGAACGAGGAATTTCCGTGCGTTCTTTTTTTCACCCACGAATCCCGTTCAGGACGCCGGGTTCCATCTCCGCATCAAGCTCGACCCGCGCCACCCCATCAACCGATTTTATCACCCGATCGCGAGCGAGTTGGTCCAACAGCTCGACGGGATCGAAAACGACGAAGCCCGGAAGCAGATGCTCCATCAACTCCAGGAGATCGTCCACGCGGAGCTTCCGGCCATCACGTTCTACCAGCAGATTAGGATTTATGCGATTTCCCGGAGGGTGATCGGCTTCGCGGGCTACCCCGATACGATCTTGCGGCTCTACCCCGTCCGCCTCGCTCCAGCGGTGTCGCTGGACGGAAGGGCCCAGGAGAGGACAGAAGGCTCGTGAAAATGCTTTCGCGCATCCGTTCGCTTTCTCTTACGGCCAAGCTCTTCCTGTTGCTCCTTCCCCTGGCCGCGGTCCCCCCCCTAGCGGTGATGGCGCAGTGGTATGCCGTCATCCGTGGGGAGCTGACGGAGGAGGCGAAGCGGGGCCTCGAGGAGCGATGGACGGTCGCGCGCAATGAAGTCGTGGGCTTTCTCCGAAGGACGGACTCCCTGATTCGCGAGGTCGCGGAGTCGCCATTGTTTGGGGATCTCTTCGGGTATTTGGAATACGGGTTAGCCGAAGAGGCGAGGGACACCAAAGCGAAAATGGAGGAATATTTTGTTCGAATCGGTTCCAATTACCCCGCCGTACAACGCCTCTGCGTCTCGTACGGCGCGGACCAGAGGCAAATCAGGGTATTGCGCGGGAAACCGGATCGTTTGGGTCAGTCTGCCCCGGACGAGAGGTGCCCCAAGGCAAGTTTGGGCGAGGTGGTTTCCGTCCGCAGAAGCCTTCACGAGCCCGAGCCCGACGATGAAATCAATGAGAGCTTCTTGCGCTACAGCGCGCCCGTGCCCGACCGGTGGGGAGATGAATGGGCCCGCCTGACCTTTGACGTGCCCGTTTCCGAGCTTAGGTCCTTGCTCCTCAAGCAATCCCTCCCGCAGGAGGGCATAGGCGCGCTCTTGGACGACCGGGGGCGGATAATCGCCTGCGCCCAAACGACCTTCGCGATCGGGACCAAGGATTTGTGCAAAGAGGCAGGACTGGCCAGCAAGGTTCGTGAGCTCGCAAGCCGCAACGCATCCTTCTCCGGAACCCTCAATCATTATGTTGTGCTCTCCCGAAGGCTTTCCCATGAAGGCCTTCCCTGGAGCATGGCGCTTCTCGTCACCACGGCGAGCTTTGACGCCATTAAAAACCGCATGCGGTGGAGCAGCATCCTTGCCGGAGGGATCTTCTTTGTTGTGGCGGTTTTTGCCCTATTGCCGCTGAGCCGGCGGGCGTCGGGCCCGCTTCGGCATCTTGAGAAGATTGCCCACAAGATCGCTTCGGGCGATTTTGAGCAAGAGCTGCCCGTGACGAGCCAAGATGAGATTGGGCGCTTAGCGTCTGCGTTTAATACGATGGCACAATCCCTGGCGAGTCGGGACGCGCGTCTTCGCCAGCAGACCGAGAGCCTCGCTGCCCGAAACGAGGAGCTGAGCGCCCTCAACAGCGTCCTGAGCAGAGCCACCATGAGCTTGAAGCTAGACGAGCTCCTCCCCAGCCTCCTCCAGGCCATCTTATCCGTGATGAACTTGCAGGTGGGCGCGATTCGGATCATCGACGAGCAGGAGGGGCTCCTGCGTCTCGTTGCCCATCACGGCTTTTCGGATGAGTACATGCGGACGCCTGAAATCATTCGCGTGGGACAGCCCATCACAGGCCAGGTGGCGGAGACCGGCAAGCCGGTTGTGATTCAAGATGCCCGGACCGATCCTGCCGCGAAAAAGCTCCTGGATCGGTCTCATCCGGAATTAGGGCCGTTGCGGTGTTTTGCGGCGGTCCCCATCACCGCGCATGAGAAAATCATCGGCGTGCTCGCCCTGGGGGCAACGGGCGACCGCACTTTCCAGGAGACCGACGTTTCGAGCCTGATTTCGATCGGCCTTGGTATCGGCGCGTGCATCGAGAACGCACGCCTGTTCCACGATCTGGAGGGAGCATACCAGCGTCTGCAGATGTTGCAAGAGCACCTGATTCGGGTCGAGAAGCTCTCCGCGATGGGGCAGCTCGTCGCGGGCGTCGCCCATGAGATCAATAATCCCCTGACCGCCATCCTGGGCTATGGGCAGCTCATCAAGGCCAAGTTGGGCGGCACGCTGCACGAGGAATGGGCCGATCTCATTATTGGCCAGGCGGAGCGCTGCGGGAAGGTGGTCGAGAAGCTTCTCGCGTTCGCCCGCGAGACGGAGCGCAAGGAAGAGCGGATCGACCTGGCGGAAGTCATCAAGGACGCCCTCCGCCCCGCGAAGTTGAGCCTTTCGCTTTACAGCGTCGATGTGGCCTTCCACGCTCCGCGGGAGGAATGCTTCGTTCGCGGCGATCGCTACCAACTCGAGCAGGTATTCCTGAACGGCATCACGAACGCCCAGCATGCCCTGGAGGATCGGGAACCGCCGAAGAAACTCACGATTGAGCTATACCCGGAGGCCAGCGCATGCGTGGTCAAGATTCGGGACAACGGTCGCGGAATCGAACCGGAGCATCTTCGCAAGGTATTCGATCCGTTCTTCACCACGAAACCGGTGGCCAAGGGAACCGGCCTGGGCCTCAGCCTATCGTATGGCATTATCAAGGAGCATGGCGGCGAGATAAGCATCGAGAGCGAAGCCGGCGTGGGGACCACGCTGACCATCACACTTCCGCGTCTCGAGGCGGCGGAGAAGGGAGAGAAAGGCGCCCTGCCCTCCCCATCCTGGCCTGCGCTCTTCGGCCGCCACGTTCTGGTAATCGACGATGAGGAACCCATCTGTCGGTATCTAAAAGAGGCCCTCTCATCTGTCGGCATGAAGGTCACGCTCGCCAAATCCCTGTCTGAAGCACGAACCGTGCTGCGCGGCGTTCTCCCCGACGTTCTTTTGGTCGATGTTCGTCTTCCGGACGGCGACGGGTTTCATCTCTACGAAGAGATCTCTAAAGCGAACCAGGACGCGCCAAAGAGGTTCGCCTTCATGAGCGGAGACATCGTGAGTGAAAAAACCCGGACTCGCCTGAAGGAGATTGACCGCCCCTATATCCACAAGCCGTTCGGGATCGAAGACATCCGCCGATTCATCTCCACCTGTTTGGAGGGAGAGAACGGGCCGGAACCCCCTGATAGCAGACGGCCCCTCTCCCCCCTGAGGAAAGGATGACCGCCATGGGCAAGGTCCTCGTTGTGGATGATGAAATTGCCGTGCGTGGGGTGATGGGTGAGTTTCTGAAGCACTGGGGATATGAGTCGTTGACCGCCGAAGATGGCGCGACCGGCCTGGAGCTCATCCAGGATGAAAGACCGGACATCGTGATTCTGGATTTTTTCCTCCCGGACATGGTCGCCTGCGAGTTCGTTTCGCGACTGAAGGAGATGCATCCCGACCTCCCGGTGATCATGATCACCAGTTTTTGGTTCCGGCTGCACGCGAAGCTCGTCATGGAGGATGGCGCGTGTGCCTATGTGCCCAAGCCCATTGACTTTACGCATCTCCTGGAAACCATTGATTTTTGGCTGAACCGACAGGCTCGTAACTGAGCGCGGCTCGGCGAAGCGTGCAGCCATGGATAGTCTGGGATGGCTGGTGCTCGCTTCTTCGAGTTCCTTCCTTTACGGATTGTCGCACATCTTTGCGCGCCTGAGCCTCGTGCACGTCCACCCCGTTGGGGTGGCCGGCATCTTCACCCTCGTCAACCTGGTGATTGCGGCTCCGATTGGGTTCACGACGGTGGCCTTCGAAGCCTACCGATGGCAAGCCATCGTGGGTTTTGTCGTCATGGGCCTCTTCGGCTTTGGCGGCCTTCGGGTCCTCATGGCGATAGGGATTCACTTCCTGGGTGCAAGCCGGAACGCGCCCATATCTGGAATTTATCCCTTGTTCACGACTCTCGGGGGATCCCTCCTTTTTCAAGAGCAGCCCGGGCTGGGCGTTTGGGTCGGAATCGTCCTCATCGTGTGCGGCGTCATGTGGCTCAGCCAGGAGGGCGATGAGGGTACCACCTGGGACCGAAAATACATTGCCCTTCCGATTCTCCAGGCGCTTTTTCGCTCCATCGGTGCCCTTTCCCAGAAACTCGGGCTCATCTATATGAACGCTCCGATGTTTGCGATCGCCATCGGTGGGATTTCCGGCGGTTGCTGCATCCTGATCTACGGATGGTTCTGCCGGAAGGACGAAAACGTTTGCCGGTTCAACACCGTCGGGGTGCTGTTCGGTGTCCTGCTGGGGTTGACGAACACGGCGGCGCTGTACCTCTTCACGGTTGCGCTTGCGAGTTCTGACGTTTCCCTGGTCGTGCCGGTGATCAGCACCTCACCCCTTTTCACCCTTCTTCTGGCCAAGCTGTTTTTGCGAAATCTCGAGAACGTCGGGCGCGAAGCCTTGTACGGGGGTATCGTGATCGTAGTCGGGACAGTGCTGATTACGTTTTCCGCCGGCCGCTAGGCCAGCATTCGGGACGCTTGGGCGGTGTCATCCATTCCTTCGACTTTCCCCGGGCATGGGGAGACCCTGGCTGCGCATTCATGACAATTTCTGGCCTACCCATACGACCCGGCCCACGATGATATTCGCAAGATCACCCTTGGATCTTAAATCAATATACTCAAACGATTTTCGCGGATGATCCACAACCAGCCAGAGGCGCAAGTGGCTGAGATTGACCCGGCGGATCGCATTGACGCTCGCCTTCTGGGGGAACCTAACTTTGTGATTCGTATTCAGGGCGTAGTAGGAGGTGGGCCTGATGGCTTTGTCATCCCGGTCGATGACAATGCGACTGCCTGGACGGAAGAGAGGCCCTAGTTCCTCTACCCATTGACTCTTGACATCCAGGGCGACCATGTTCTCCCGGCCGCGGAACTCTTTGCCCGGGACGATCTGCCACGCCGAAATCCGCTCGGAATCGACCGCTCCCGGGTTCGCCGCTTGACTCGCGTCCACGACGGGAATGGTGCAAAAAGGCCTTTGCCTGGATTTCGGGCTTTTTGCCAAGCCGCCTTTCACACCCGATAGGCTCCCCTCCCCTCCTTCGTACAGAACGAAGGGCGTCCTTCCAAACAGCAGCCAATCCGCGGAGATTTCGAATTTTTCTGCCAGAAACTTGAGGAAGTGCAGGCTCACCTCGGTCGCCCCTTGCTCGTACTGGCTGATGATGGCTTGGGACAGCCCGGCCATCTCGGCAACCTCGGTTTGGTCGAGCCGATTGCGTTGCCTCAAATCCTTCAGACGGTTTCCGACCGCTGTGCGCTGCGCCTTCTCCAATCGGAGTTTCACTGGACGTCCCTCCATGCATCTTCTGCGATCCAACGTGTCGGCGTCGGGATCGATCCTGCCCGCGAATCCTCCCTCACAAGTTCTAGCTTCGGGATTCAGTTTCGTCGGCCGACGCTCGCCGTGGGCGGCGATCAAATGACCATTATAAAATGTGAACAATAACAAATTATACCAATATTTTGCTCCTGTCATTAAAACTCTTGAAAAATCTCAGAGTGAGATCCGTCTCCTCTTTATAGAATGGAAGTTAAATAGATAATCAGATTTTAATCTTGAAATTAATGGTATTGTCATATATAATTTGGGGCTGATCGCAGAATGTTTTCCGTTTTGCTCCAATAAGCTAGTGCCGATGTTAAAGGATTGAGGAGGCAAGGTTCCGTGACCCATTGGCCGCCCGCCGTACTGCTTGGGGTCCATCGGGATGCCATCGGTCAGGCGATGCGGGACATGCTCCGCGCCTGCGGCATCCGCGAGCTGGACCTGAGATACTCGAGCCCCGAGGTATCGGAATCCGTCAGGAAACAGTCGTGGATGTGGGACGTCCTCATCCTGGACGGCAGCCTCGCGGGCGGTCTCCAGGCGGTGGAGACGATCCGCCAGACCATGGGCCGCAAGCTGAAGATCATCGTCATCTTCTCGGGCCCCAAGCGAGAAGACATCCTGGAGGCCCTGCGGGCCGGGGTGAACGACTTCCTCGCGTATCCCGTCTCTCGCGCGACGGTAGAGAAGAAGCTCCGGCGGCTCATGGACCAGGAAGAGAGAGCGCGCCCGGGCGCCGCCGTTTCCCGGTCGGCTTCGGAACTTCCGTCCCGGACCTGAACTTTCATCCGCGCCGCTAGGAATTTTCCGGGTTTTGCGGCCTCCTCTCCGCCCGGGGACATGAAAGCCTGATGCGCGTCCGCATCTGGGGAAGCCGCGGCCCCCTGCCCAGGCCGGGCAAGGACACCCCCCGCTGCGCGGCAACACCTCCTGCGTCGAGACGTGCGTCCATCCCTTGGAGCAATCCCCCATCTTCTGCCCGAAGTGCGGGGCGCTTCAGGAATCCGGCCTGGCGTGGTCGGTCCTTTTGATGTTTGTGACGTTTCTCATCCTGATGGCCATATTCCTCGGGTTGATGTTCTTCTCTTGAGCAAAAGATGTCCCGGGAGAAACGATGAACGCGTGGCCTCCCTCGGTCCTGGTCGCGACCCACCAGGATGTCGTCCGCTACGCCGTGCGGGAGATGCTGCGGAACTGCGGGATTCGGGAGCTGACGTTCGTCTCCTCGGCCGACGCGGCCCTTTCCGCCATCGGGAAGGAGGCCTGGAAGTGGCAAGTTCTCATTCTCGAAGCGCGCCTCCCGAACGCCATGGAAGCCGTGGGGAAGTACCGGGGAAGGTTCGCCGAAGGCGCGGAGATCGTCCTGATCATTTCCGGGCCGACGCGGGAGGCCATCCGGGCGGCCATCCGGGCGGGGGTGAGCGACATCCTCACCTACCCCTTCTCGGAGGCCACGCTGGAGAAGAAGCTCCGGAAGCTGACGGACACCGCGACCGCCAGGGCCGACAAGCAGGCGGAGAAGCGCCGCAGCCCCCGGTTCGACCTCCCGGCCGTCGTGACGGCGCCCGCCCTTTCGGATTTCCCCGTGGTCCCGGAGGACCTTGGCGCGGGAGGTTTCAAGGTGACGGTCCCAAAGCCGCCGAAACCGGACGCCATGGTGGAGCTCAACCTGGAAGTGGGCGATGCGAGGTTCGAGGGCTGCCGGGCGCGGATCGTGCGGGTGAAGGAAAACGAAGCGACGCCTCCCACATGGTCCGTGGGTCTTGCCTTCGAGATGGAGGAAGAGGAGAGAGAGAGGTTGGCGGCGCTGCTGCAGAAGTCCGACCTCGAGAAGGGGGGGTCAGGAAAGTCCTAGAAAGGGATGGGGGTCGGAAAGGAGGAGGAACAACGCATCCTTTGCTTTCGGGGGGCACAGGGATTCCCGCTGAAAGGAGAACGCCTGGTGGCAGGTGGAGGCCCGTGAGACGTGGACCTTGCGAGAGAGGTTCCCCTGTCGGCGACGGCCAGGAGAGGCTCGTCCGCGAGGAGACGGGGTCCGTCAGAATCCTGGCGTATCGAGGGGAAGCTGTGACATTTCTGCAATTCAACGTGGAGGGAGACCTGGAGGATTTGCGAGATTTCCCGGGGATCGAGGACAAGAAGACTCAAATAATCGTCAACAAACTTCTTGGCGGTAGCCCGAAAACCCATAGCACATTGATTTTTGCGCTGTAAAGAAATTGTTACGTTTCCTGATCGGCATGGCCCTTGCATTGAATTAATGGATGTACCCCCTGTTTCAAATTACAGGGAAGTCGGGTGGGCAGGGAGATCGGGGAGGGTTCGCGGAGCCCTCAGGCGGTCCGGAGACGGAGGCCCATGGAACGGACGATGCACCTTGAAGTTGCGGATCAGATCGTCAAGGCGGCAGGGCCTGCCCTGGAGCCTGTGGAACTCTTCCAGGCCGCCGTGCGTGAGATCCGCAGGGCGGTCCCCTGCGAGCGGTGCCTGATTGCGAGCGTTGACCCCGAAACGAAAAACCGCACGCATTGGCACGTCGACTCGGAGGTGGAGATGGGGCCGCACATGGCGGATCCCCGGGAGGTGGAGGAATGGTTCTGGCGGGAGGTCTATGAGACGAAGCGGCCCCGGAACATCCCGGACCTGGAGACCTCGGCGTTCCCCGATGCAGCCCGCCTGCTGAAGGCGGGGCTTCGGAGTATGCTGGCCGTTCCGATTCTTCAAGACGAGCAGTGCCTCGCCCACCTGAACCTCCTCAGCACGCGGACCGGGGCCTTCACCGAGGCTGACGAGGAATTGCTCGCCGCGGTCGGCATCCGACTCGGCGCGGCCATGCAGAATCTGCCCCTTCACCAGGTGATCGGCAAGGGCTACTCTCGCCTGCTTAAACTCAACGAACTGAGCCAGATGATTTCGCAGAACCTCGACGTTGCCAAGGTGCTGGAGGCGCTCGCGCGGGCGTTCGTGGAGCTGTTGGACGCGGAGCTCTCGCGCATATTCCTCTGGGATGAGGAGACACAAGAATACCGGCTCCGGGCGTTCTGCAGCCGGCTCTCCGGCGCGTTGCCGCCGAAGGAAACCTATCGGCCGGGCGAAGGCCTCCTGGGAAAAGTGGCAGCAGACGGGAAGCCGCTGATAGTCGGTGACGTACAGCGCAATCCGGATACCGCCTCAATCGAGTGGACGCGGAAGGAGGGGATCCGCTCCTTTCTCCTCCAACCGATTCTCAACGAGGGAAAGGTCGTCGGCGTCGTCAATTGCTCGTCCAGGAAGAAGGACCTCTTCCTCGGAGAGAACCTGGACCTCGTGAAGGCGCTCGCCAGCCAGGCCGGCATCGCGATTCAAAATGCCAGGCTGCACGAGGAGGCGAGGCGCAGCCGGGACTTCTTCCGGAGCATCGTGGATGAAAGCGCCGACGCGATCCTCGTGACCAACCGCGAACGCGGGGTCATCCTCTGGAACGCGGCCGCCGAGGAGCTGTACGGCTACGCCAAAGAGGAAGTTTTTGGCCAGGACATCGAAATGCTCATCCCCCCAGAGCAGCGCGCTCAATGGGCGCGGGAAATTTCCGACCCGATCAGGAAGGCGGACTTCCCGGAGCCGGCTCGGTTCGAGGCTGACCGCCTCCGGAAGGACGGCACGCGGGTGCCCGTCAGCGTAACCGTCTCGCCCATAACGGGCAAGGATGGGGAATTGCTGGCCGTGTCAATCATCCACCGGGACCTCACGGAACACAGGCGGGCCAAGGAGGAGCTGAAGAAAACGGCATCGATGCTTCGGGGACTCATCGACGCTTCTCCGCTCGCCGTCGTCACGACCGACTTCAACGGGCTTGTCACATCGTGGAACCCGGCGGCGGAGCAGGTGTTCGGCTGGTCGGCGGAGGAGGCGATCGGGGATCCGCCCCCGTTCGTCACCGAGGAACACAGGGCCGAGTTCAGATTCAATCTCAAAAAGACCCTGGAGGGGAGAAGCATACGAGGCGCCGTCATCCGCCGCCGGAAAAAGGACGGTTCGCCAATTTGCCTTAATCTGTACTCAACGGCCGTCTGGGGTGAAGCAGGGGAGCCCATCGGGGTCATGGGAATCTTCGAAGACATCACGGAGCAGATGCGGGCGCAAGAGGACCGCGAAAGGTATTTGGAGCAGCTCCGCAGGCTCAATGCGTTGACACGGAAGATCGGCTCCACCCTGGACATCGATGAGGTCCTCGATTTCGTCGTCCGTTCCGCTGCACAACTGTTGGACTTCCCCTACGTCGGATGCTTTCTCGTCCAAAATGAAAAGCTGGTAATGCACTCTGAATACACAAATTCGATCCCTGGCCAGAACCTGCCGGAGCTGGCCCTTGGGGAAGGGCTGGGCGGTCGGGTCGCGGCCACCGGCGAGGTGCTCTATGTCGAAGAGGTCCTCAAGGATCCCCGGTGGAGGAGCGCGGATTGGGCGCGGCAAACGGGCGCCGGCTCCTACTGGGGCGTGCCGTTGAAAAAGGATGGGGAGGTGAAAGGCGTGCTCAGCTGCGTTACCCGGGGCATCCGCCGCCCCGGGGAAAGAGAACTGGAGCTTCTGGAAGCCTTCGGGAACGAGGCCGCCATCGCCATCGAGAACGCGGAGTCCCACGCCCGCCTCCAAGCGGCGCTTGAGGAGCTTCGCCAGAGCCAGGCGATGCTCATCCGCACGGAGAAGCTTTCTTCGCTCGGTGTGCTCGCCGCCGGAGCAGCGCACGAGATCCTCAACCCGGCTACGGTCATCGGATTGCGCGCACAAAAGCTGGCGGAGCTGAGCGTGAAGGATGGCGAATCGGTTCAGATGGCCAAGATCATCCTGGAGAACGTTCACCGGATCGCGCACATCTGCGAGGACCTCCGCCGCTTCTCCCGGGACGAAAAGCCATCCACGCGGCGCCTCGACCTGGCCGAAGTCATCCGGAAGACCGCCTCCCTTTTGGGGCACGAGCTGCGCCTCGGGGCCGTCGCCCCGGAATTGAACTTTTCTTGCGAGCCCGTGTCCGTCAAAGGGGACCCGAACCAGCTCCAGCAGGTGTTCGTCAACCTCTTCACCAACGCCATCGACGCCATGCCGGAGGGGGGGAGGCTCAGCGTCTCTTGCCGGGAAACCGAGAGCGGCGGCAGGCGCTGGTGGGAGATTCGGGTGGCGGACACGGGCCCGGGGATCCCGGAGGAGATCCTCCCCCGCATTTTCGACCCGTTCTTCACGACAAAGCCTCAGCACCGGGGGACCGGCCTTGGGCTCTCGGTTTCGCTCGGGCTTATTGAAAGCCACGGAGGGACCATCTGGGCGGAGAGTCCGCCGGGCGAGGGCGCGACCTTCATCATCCGCCTTCCCGTCTTGGAGGAGAAGGGGTAGGAAATGGATCGGC
Source organism: uncultured Nitrospinaceae bacterium (assembly GCA_964394385.1). Taxonomy (GTDB): domain Bacteria; phylum UBA8248; class UBA8248; order UBA8248; family UBA8248; genus CAYMWZ01. Next base: position 18,085 of record CAYMWZ010000014.1, read on the forward strand.
TCCTCATCGTGGACGACGAGCAGGGCCTTCTGGACGCGCTCTCGGAGGAGTTCGCGGCCCAAGGCTTTGAAGTCGAGACAGCCACAAGCGGCCTCGAGGCAATTGAGAAGGCCGAGGCGGAGGCGCCCGACCTGGTGCTTCTGGACATCCGGATGCCCGGCATGGACGGCCTCGAAACCCTGGGGAGGCTCATGGAAATCCAGCCGGGCCTCGGCGTGATCGTGGTGAGCGCGGTTCATGATGCGGACATGGCGCAACGAGCCATGGAACTGGGGGCATTTGACTACCTCACCAAGCCCTTCGATTTGGACTACCTGAGAGCCAGCGTCGTGGTGAAAGCCATCCAAATGAAGGGGTGAGGAGAACCGTATATTCAGCGAGCGGGAGGAGAGGCTTCCGGTGGAACGCTCCAGGATTCTTGTGGTCGAGGACGAACCCGACATCCGGCACGAGGTCGAAAGGGCCCTCCTCCAGGAGGGGTATCAGGTTGGGGTGGCGGCGGACGGGGATGCGGCGTTGGCTCTCGCCGCGGCGAAAACGCCGGACCTCGCCATCCTGGACATCCTCATGCCCGGCCTGAACGGTCTGGAGGTCTGCCGGCGGCTGCGCGAGGACAACCCGGCGGTGCGGATTCTTTTTTTGACCGCCCTGGGCGGGGAGGTGGACAAGGTCCGCGGGCTGGACGCGGGCGCGGACGACTATCTCGCCAAGCCGTTCAGCATGCCGGAGCTGAAAGCCCGCATCCGGGCGCTGCTGAGGAGGCGGGAGCCTCTCGGGCGGGGCGGTGCGGTCCGCTTCGCCGACGTGCGGGTCGTCCCGAAAAACCGGGAGGTGACGAAAGCGGGCGCTCCGGTGGCCCTCACCGCCAAGGAGTTTGACCTTCTCTGGTACCTGGTCCAGCGCCCCGGGGAGGCCCTGAGCCGGGAGGACCTGCTCCAGGAGATTTGGGGCCTCAGCGACTACTACTCCACCCGCACCGTGGACGTACACATCCTGCGCCTGAGAAAGAAGCTGGAGCCCGATCCCGAAAACGCCCGCCATCTCCTGACCGTCCGGGGCGTCGGCTACAAATTCCTCCCGGGCGCGCGAGCCGAGACAAACTCCCCGGCCCACTCGCCCCGCCTCCTCCCGTAAGCCTTCTCCAGGCCCCGCGGACCAGGAGCCTTGAAAGTTTACCGCGTGTTTTCCGCCCGTTTACCTCCTTGTAACACAGAAAATCCACCCATGGACTACCTTTCCCACAGGTTAAGAGGCGCGCGCCCGAAGAATCCGGGCAGCGCCAGGAAGAATCGGACGAGAAGAAGGGTCAGCCGATGAGCGCACTCCTGACACCGGAAGAGATCCATGCCCTGTTGCACGGTCTGGACGAAAACCCTGACGAGACGGACCCGGGAGAACCGGTTCACGGGTCAAGTCGGTCCCCGAACGGAGACATGCTGCCCCGCCGCGAGGCGGAGCCAGGGGCCGCGACTCACCTTTGCCCAACCTGCGGCGAGCTGAGAACGACGACGAAAGGCAGCTAGGAGACTATCGATGGACGCGCTCGGCGTCGTCTTCGGTGTATTCCTGGGGACCTTCTTCTGTTTCCTCGCGGCGATCCTTGCTGCGCCGCGCCCCGACCGCCCGGAGGGCGGACCGCCGGTCTTCGCCGCCGGTTTCAGCCCGAAACATTTTCGCCCCAACGGCGAGCCATTGGAGGGGTACGGTTTTCAACAGGTTCCCCCCTTGGAGATGCGCGAGCAGGAACTTGTGATCTTGCGGGTCAAATACGCCCCTTCGGACGACGGCGCAGAGAACAGCCGGATCGGTCGAGGCGCATTCCCGGACACGGGAACCTACCTTGAACGTTCGAGGACTTTCTTTGCGCCCGAGCGCTCTCTGGCTCGGGGGCGGCTCATCGATGTCGTTTCCTCGTGAGCGGTCCCCATTCCGCCGGACGAAGCGGCCAGAAGGAGATGACAGATGTCCCGGCTCCTCATCGTGGATGACGAACCTCATATCTTGGACGTGTTGGCCGAGGTCTTTGCCGGGCAGGGCTACGACGTTGACACGGCCGGCGGCGGAGAGGAGGCCCTGGAGAAGATGAAGGCCCGTTGCCCGGACCTCATGCTCCTCGATGTCCGCATGCCGGGGAAGAAGGGCGGGCCCGAGACCCTGAAGCAGGCGAAGCAAATGCATCCGCGGATGGAGGTGATCATGGTGACGGCCGTCCGCGACCAGGACATGGTGAGAGCGGCGATGGAGCTCGGCGCGTCGGACTACATCACCAAGCCCTTCGACCTCGTTCACCTGAAGGCCGCCGTCCGGAGCCGGCTGGACGCTGCGGCCAACAAGGCCGTAAGCCAGGCAAGGAGCGCGTGATATGCCCCGCCTGTTGATCGTAGATGACGAGCAGGGCATCCTGGATGCCCTCGGTGACCTCTTCGCTGGGCAGGACTACGAGGTCGATACCGCGTCGAGCGGTCCCGAGGCGCTCGAGAAGCTGGAACACGGCCCGCCCGACCTCATGCTTCTGGACATCCTCATGCCCGGCATGGACGGTCTGGAGACCCTCCGGCGCGCTCAGGAGATCCGGCCGGGCCTCGGCGTGATCATGGTGACGGCAGTGCACGATGAGGAACGGGCCAAGGAAGCCCTGGAGCTGGGGGCCTTCGACTACGTCACCAAGCCGCTCGATCTCGACTACCTCAAGACGTGCGTGGCGGTGAAATCCGCGCTTGTTGCAGGGTGATCTAGGCTTGGGAGGGAAGCGCCTCTCCGGGTTTTTCCCGCCGTAGCTTTCAAGGGCCATGGCAAAGGGTCCGAGTTCGACCAGTGGTTCATTTTCGCGCGGCGCTCCCCAACCAGGGAGAGGACCGACTCGACGACGTAGGTGGCCTTGAGACTCCTGCCCAGTCACCCCCGACTTCCGCTCAGAGTAAAGCCACTCCCACCACTGTGCCATTTCTGTGCCATATAGATCCCGCGCTTTCCTGCCACCTAGAGATGACGGCCTTTCTACCCCCTCTCTGTTTTACGCCTCTTCACACTTTTTCACGGGTTTTTTCGGGTATTTTTGGGTTTTCACGGGTTTTTACCCGCCTTGAGGCCCGCGTTCGCCCGCGAAGGCCCGCGAAAACCCGGCCTAGCTAAACAGCGCACTTCAAATCCAGTGGGCGGGGCTAGACACTTCGCCGGTGGGTTCGACTCCCACGCGCTCCCGCCAA
>CAYMWZ010000015.1:0-21261 GCA_964394385.1 uncultured Nitrospinaceae bacterium
CGGATGCGGATTTTTCATGACCTCCTCGAGGGCCCCCACGGCAACCGCCTCCCCCTTGAACAGCATGAGGACGCGATCGGCGATCTTCTTGACGCTCTCCATCTCGTGGGTGACGACCACGATGGTCATCCCGAAGGTGGAGCGGAGACGGAGGATGAGCTCATCGAGCCCCGCCCCGGCGATGGGATCCAATCCGGCGGAGGGCTCGTCGAAAAACAATACCTCCGGGTCCATCGCGATGGCGCGGGCCAGCCCCGCGCGCTTCTTCATCCCCCCCGAAAGCTGGTCCGGCCGCAGTTTCTCGAATCCGGCCAAGCCGACCAGGCCGAGCTTCAAGCGCACCTGGATGCCGATGGTGGCCTCGGGAAGGTCAGTGAACTCCCTGAGCGGAAGCGCCACGTTGTCCCCCACCGTCATCGAGTTGAACAAGGCACCCCCCTGGAAGAGAACCCCCATGCGGCGGCGGAGGGCCTCCCACCCTTCGTCATCCAAGCCCACGGTCTCCCGGCCAAAAACCCGGATGGAGCCCCGCGTAGGGCGCAAGAGGCCGATGATGTGGCGCAAGAGGGTGGACTTCCCGCTCCCGCTCCCGCCCAGGATGACGAAGATCTCCCCCTTGCAGATGTCGAAGCTCACATCCTGGAGAATCCTGCGGTCGCCGTAGTAGGTCTCCAGGTTGCGCACTTCGATGAGCGGCTCCCCCCTGGAGGGCCTCTCCCGATCGGCCGAACCTGCTTCGCGGACTTGGGCGCCCATCCCTCACTCGATTATGTAGAAGAAGGTGGTGAAAATCAGGTTCGCCAGGATGACGAGAAAGATGGAAACCACGACCGAATTCGTGGTCGAGCGGCCCACCCCCTCGGCTCCCCCCTCCACGTGGACCCCCAGGTAGCAGCCCACCGTGGCGATGATCGCCCCGAAGACGAAACTCTTGGTCAGGCCGCGCATGACGTCGCCCATGTCGATGGCATCCGCCGTGTGGCGAATGTACTGCCACGAGCCCAAATCGACCACCGTCACCGCGATCAGCCAGCCGCCGAAGATGCCCATGAAATCGGCGAGAAGGGTCAGGAGCGGCACGGCGATGACCATGGCCAGCACCCGGGGAACGATGAGGAAGCGCGTGGGGTGCAGGCCCATCGTCTCCAGGGCGTCCACCTCCTCGGCCATCTTCATGCTGCCGATCTCGGCCGTGAAGGCCGAGCCGCTGCGGCCCGCCACGATGACGGCCGTTAACAAGGGGCCGAGCTCCCGCGTCATGGAGAGCGCCACCGCGTTGGCGATGAGGAGAAGCTGGCCGAAGCGCTTGAGCAGGGAAGCGCTCTGAAGGGCGGAGATCATGCCGACGAAGAGATTGATCAGGACGACGATCGGGATCGCATCCCAGCCGATCCGCACCCCCTGCTCGACCACGCTCTCCCATCGGATCTCGGCTCGCTGCCGCTTCCAGGGGGCGACGAATGTCCAAAAACAGATCCCGCGGAAAAGCCACCAGACCGCCCGGGCCACGGCCGCGGCGTTGATGGCCACCCGGCCCAGGGCCGCGAGGGTTTCCTCCCGCCCTGCCACGTTAGAGCCCCTCCTGCGCGCCGGCCAAGTCGGCGAAAATCTCAAACACATCGGTCAGCCGGGCGAGCTCGAACACCTGGCGCACCTTGGGCGTCAGGGCCGCCAGGCGGAACTTCCCCCCATAGCCCATGGCCTCCTGAAGGCCCTCGACCAGGGTGGCGATCCCCGAGCTGTCCATGTAGCTCACACCCCCGAGGTCCACCAATATCGCCGGGACCTTCCGCTTCGTCAGGCCCATCAATGTCTCCCGCACCTTGGGGGAATTCGACATGTCGACCTCCCCCGACACCTGGACCAAGGTGGCTTTGCCCAGCTCCTTCGTCGAGATCTCCATCATCTCCTCTCCGTGGAGGCCGGCAGGCGCTTTCGCAGCGTCAGACAGGTCCCCTGGTCGCCGCAGTCTTCGAACACCACGCTGTCCATCACCTCCCGCATGAAATGGACGCCCAGCCCGCCGGGGCGCAAGTCGTCAAGATCCCTCGGGCGAATCTGGGAGGGCTCAACCTTCTTTCCGAAATCGCGCAGGATGAACGATATGGCGTCGCCCTCCAACCGCCCCTCGCAGATGATGGGCCTGTCCGTCGCCCCTTCGTAACTGTGCCGGATGATGTTGGTGCACGCCTCGTCCACCGCGAGGACGATCTTGCAGCTGCCCTCCTCGTCCATGCCCGCCATGGCGCAGAGGACCTCCACCGAGGCGCGGACCATCCGGAGAAACGCCGGATCCGAGGGCACCTCGATCTGAAAGCGCCTCACGGGCTCAGCCCGCCCAAGAAAGGGACACCAGGGTCATGTCGTCGGCCTGGGGGATCTCCCGGGTGAAGTTTTGGACCGAGGCGAGAACATCGGACAAAAGAGTCCGCGCCCCCCGCGGGGCAGCGACCACAGCCTCCAGGAGGCGCTCCTCGCCGTAGAGCTCCCCGCTCTTTCCCCGCGCCTCGACGATGCCATCCGAGTAGAACAGCAACGTCTCGCCAGGAGCGAGGGCCATCGTCTCTTCATCGTACCTCGCCGCGGGCAGCATCCCCATGGGCGGCCCGCTCGCCGAGCCCACCCAGTGCACGCCGCCGTCCGGGGCGGAGAGGAGGAGGGGCAGATGGCCGGCGTTCGCCACCCGCAGTTCGCCCGAGGCCGGGTCGAGGATCGCATAGAGGAAGGTAACGAACATCCCCCGCATCGTCCCCTCGGCAAAGCTCCTGTTCAGGGAGGCCAGGACCTCGTCCGCCGGAGCCCCGCCCGAGCACATCAGGCGGAACTCGCTCACCACGCGCGCCATGTAGAGGGCCGCCGGGATGCCCTTCCCCGAAACGTCCCCCAGGCACACTCCGAGGCGGCCGTCCGCGAGCCTCGCGACGCAGTACAGGTCCCCGCCCACATCCTGGGCGGACTTCGAGTAGGCGCTCACCTCGAACCGCCCGGCCTCGTCCACGGGCAAGGCGGCGGGGAGGAAGCTCTTCTGGATCGAAGCCGCCATCTTCATCTGCTGGTCCAGGAGGTGGCGCTTCACCTCCTCCGCGTGCAAGCGGGCGTTCTCGATGGCGACCGCGACCTGGCGGCAGAAGCTGGCGAAGAGCTCCAGGTCGAGCTCGGTGAAGGGGCGGCCGTCCTTGTGATTGAGCACCTCCCCCACGCCCACGATCTTGTCTTGGAAAATGAGGGGGGCGGCGAGGATGGATTTGGTGACGAAGCCGGTCTGCTCATCCGCCTTGGCAAAAAACCGGGGATCGTTCCGCACGTCGGCCACCAGGAGGGGCTTGCCGGTCTCCACCACGGCGCCCGCGATCCCCTGGCCCTTGGGGACCCGGATGGTCTTGAGCTTCTCCACCCCGACGCCGCCAACCGAGGTCTGGAACTCCAGGCACTGGAGCTCCTCGTTCCAAAGCATGACCGAGGCCGCCTCGGCCCCCATCATCTCCTTGGCGAGGGTCATCACCCGGTCCAGGACTTCGTTGAGATCCAGCGTCGAGGAGATGAGCGCAGTCACCTCCATGAGCCGGGAGAGGTTTCTCACGCGCTCGCGGAGGAGGTCGCCTTCCGGTTGCGCACCTGGTTTCACCCGGCTGGTTCCTCGGGCGCCCTGGCCGGCGCCTCGCGTGGCAGCCCGCATGGCACTTCCCTCCGACTCGGCAGGCTCAGCCCCCGCGCCGGGTTACCCCTGACGCCGGATGGGAGAAAGGATTCAACCTTTTGGAAAAAGCGCGTCGAGGCCGACTTCCCTCTCCGCGGGCCGACGGGAACGTACGGGTGAAATGCTACCAAAAGAGGGAAAATGGGGCAATTTCTCTCGGGCGAGCCCCCCCTTCCTCCCCTCCCCCCGGTCGGGCCCGGCCCTCTAGGCCCTGCCCCCGGGCGGGATGATGGGCAGCAGCAAGTAGGCGTCCCGGCCGCCTCCGGCGTGCAGCGCGACCCGGCCGCCGAAGACCTCCTTCGGCCGGTCGTCGGGATCGTTGTGGGTCATGCCGCCGGTCCCTCGGGTCGCGTAGTGGAACTTCTTCGCGAACTCGGAGAGCTCCCCCGTGTACTCGTAGTCCTTGCCGCGGACCGTGAGCGCCACCCGCCAGTCGGCGGGGACGACGATGCATGAGGACACGATCTCCACGTCGCACTCGTAGACCTCGCCGGGCGTCAGCGGCTCGACGCGGTCGTGAGGACGGTACGGCCGATAGGGGAGGGAGCGCTCCGGATCCAGCCGGCGGTGCGAGGCGCGCAGCCAGCCGTTGGCGATGGGCGTGTTCGGGTCGGTCGAGCCCATGAAGGTCACTTCCTTCCCATCCGGGTCGAAGACCCGGACGATCAGGAAGAGATCGGCGTCCCTCGTCGAGGAGGAGACGAAGAGCTTGGCGGCCATGGGGCCGGTGATCTCGGTCTCCCGCTCGAGCGGGGGCAGCCAGAAGGTGACGCCGTCGCCGAGGGCCTCGTACTCCACCTTCCCTCCTCGCGCGATCGGCTCAGGGCTGAGGGCAAGCCGGGCCGGGTCGAGGTAGAACTTGGTCCACCGGGTGCGGGCGAGCGGCCACGCGTCCTCGTACCGCAGCCGGAACTTCTCGCCGGGGTGGCGGATGTTGAGCGTCACGCGCGGGGTCTTGTCCCAGCCGTTGTCGATGCCCTTGAGGAAGGAGTCGAAGAACCGCTTCTGGAGGCTCAGGCCGTAGGCGCTGGAGAAGAGCGACCAGTGCGAATCGCCGTGGGCCTCGAGCCACTTCTGCTCCGAGGACGCCTCGATGAATCCGTTGAAGTTGCCCCGCGGATGGATGCCCTGCCCGCCCCAGTTGGCGCACGTCAGGAGCGGCACCGTGACCTTGGAGAGGTCGGCCGAGCGCGAGCGGTGCCACTCGTCGTCGAGCGGATGCTTCTTCAACTCCTCAAAAGCGTTGACGCGGTTCTTGGCCAGATCCTCATCCGAGAGCGTGATGGGGCCGGCCACCGATTCCCCCGTATTCGGGTTCTTCCTCGCGTTCTCCCCCCGCCCGTACTGCACGTTGACCACCTGGACCTTCGACCAACGCTCCTGGAACTGGCTCAAGATGCCGCCGTGATAGCCGGAGTCGCGGTAGGTGTCGTTCGCGCCTTCCCACGGGATGATGGCCGCCAGATGCGGCGGGTGCATGCCCGCGACGCGCCACTGGTTCCTGGCGTAGTAGGAAATCCCGAGCATACCGACCTTTCCGCTGCTCCAATCCTGGGTCCCCGCCCACTCGATGCACTGATAGAGGTCCTCGATCTCCCTCGGGGAGTTCGGGTCCATGAACCCGGGCGACCAGCCCGCGCCCCGCGAGTCCACGCGGATCACGACATAGCCGTGCGGGATCCACCGCTCGGGGTCGGTCACCTCCCAGTTCTGGTACTTGTTGGTCGATCCCTCGAGGATCTCCGGATGATCCTCGACCATCTTCTGCCATTGATGTGGATAGCCCTCCTGGTAGGAGAGCCCCTTCGCGTAGATCCCGTACGTCAGGATCGCCGGGTAGCGGCCGTCCTCGACGGGCCGGAAGACGTCCGCGCGGAGGACGATGCCGTCGTCCATCGGGATCGGCTGGTTCCAGGTGATGCGCATGCCGTCCCGCACCTCCGTGCGCGCCTCGACCGCTAGGACTTGGCTCATCTGAGACCTCCTCTGTCGGCTCGCCTGGGTCGGTGTGATCGCCTGATCCGGCCCGATCAGGCCTGGGTGGCTCCTCCGCTGAGACCCTACAGGCCCGCCCGACTCTTCCCCTTGACCGCCCGGTTGACGACGTTGACCGGCCACTGGCCCGAGAGGACCCGCCGCACCTCGCCCGGCGCCCCGGCCTGGAGGCCCACCATGGACTGCTCGCTGTACCAGGCGGCGTGCGGGTTGATGAGGACGTTCTCCCGGCCCCGGAGAGGATGGGGGTCGGGAAGGGGCTCGGGATCGATCGTGTCGAGGGCGCAGCCCGCGATCCGGCCCGCGTCGAGGGCCCGGAGGAGGGCCGCCGTGTCCACGATGGGGCCGCGGGAGCAATTGATGAGGCAGGCGGTGGGCTTCATCTTCCCGAAAGCCTCGTCGTTCATCATGCCGCGGGTCTGGGGGATGAGGGGGGGGTGAAGAGAGACGTAATCCGACGCGCGGAGCAGCTCGGAAAACTCCGTCTTCTTTCCCGGCGCATCGAACTGGCCCTCCTCCACGAAAGGATCGGTGAATAGCACCCGCATCCCGAAGGCGGCCGCCCGGACGGCGACCGTGCGGGCGATGTTGCCAAAGCCGACCAGCCCGAGGGTGCTCCCGGCGAGGCGGAAAAGGGGCTTCCCGGGGGGAACCTCCCAGCGCCCCGCCCGCACCAGCCGGTCGTAGAAAGCCACCTTGCGGGCACAGGCGAGAAGAAGGGCCATCGTGTGCTCGGCGACCTCCTCGATGCAATAGGTCGGGTTGTTGGTCACGATGATCCCGGCCTCGGTCGCGGCCTGGACGTCGATCGTGTCCACCCCGATGCCGTAGCGGGCGATGATCCTGCACTTGGGCATCCGGGCCATCGCCTCGGCCGTGATGGGACCTGCGTAGGTGTTGAGGAGGGCGTCGCAGTCCGCCGCCTCGGACAGGAACTCCTCCGCCGTCTTGGTTTGGAGCGCCACCAGCTCGGCCAGGCCCCCGAGCGTCTTCTTCTCCACCTCGAGCGACTCCCAGACGTAGTCGGTCAGGACCACCTTCGCCTTCCCGGACATGCGTTCTCCCCTCGCGAGCGGGCGCGCCTCAGGCGGCCGACGAATGATGGTGGTTGGATTTGCGTCGGTCGGGATGCTATCCCAGCCCCATTGACGGATCAAGGCGCTGATTTCCTTGACCCTCTGGCGGCGCTGTGATACCCCCTTTCCTGCCAGCCCCCGACCGCCCCCTGGGAGGCGCCATGAGCGACATCCAAGCCCTCCGCTTGGCCCCGGAGAATTGCGTCCTGGTCGTCGTGGACGTCCAGGAAAAACTCATGGCAGCCATGAAGGAGGATGTGCGCCGGCAGACGATCGCCCGCATCCTCACCTTGATCGAGGCCGCAAAACGCCTCTCCTTCCCCGTCCTCCTCACCGAACAGTACCCCAAGGGGCTGGGGCCCACCGTCGGGGAGATCGCGGCCGCCGTGCCCGGTTTCGCCCCCATCACCAAGACGGCGTTCAGCTGTTGCGGGGCGGAGGGTTTTATGGCCCGGCTTCGCGCCCTCGGCCGCACAAAGGTGCTCCTCACCGGCGCGGAGACCCACGTCTGCTGCTACCAGACCGCGCTCGATCTATTGGAGAACGGCTTCATCGTCCACACCGTGGCGGACGCCCTCTGCTCGCGCGCAAAGCTCAACTGGCAGACAGGCCTCTCCGCCATGGAGCGGGCGGGCGCGGTGCCCTCCACGACGGAGCAGGTGCTCTTCGACCTTTTGCGCGTGTCCGGGACCGAGGAGTTCAAGGCCCTTGCCCGGCTCGTCCGGTGACCGCCCTCCGAGGCATGACAACCCGCATGGCAGGAGATAAACGCGGTAAAGCGCGCATATGCGTGATCTTCGGGGGCCGATCGGCCGAACACGAGGTGAGCTTGGCCTCGGGCACCTCCATCATGGAGGCCCTCGACCGGAAGCGCTTCGAGGTGCTCCCCCTCCTCGTCACGCGGGAGGGAAGGTGGATGCTCCTGCCCCGCCCCGAGGCCTCCTCCGAGGAGGGGCGCGAGGTCCTCCTCCCCGCCGCGCCGGACCGTGCCTCTCTCCACTTCGCCGAGGGAGGGAGGGCCGCGGCGGTGGACGTCTTCTTTCCCATCATCCACGGCACCTTCGGCGAAGACGGCACCCTCCAGGGCCTCCTGGAGCTGGCCGGCCTCCCCTTCGTGGGCTCGGGCTGCGCCTCCTCGGCCATCTGCATGGACAAGGGGGTGACCAAGGCGGTCCTCCGAGCCGCCGGGCTCCCGGTGCTTCCCTTGCTCACCGTGACTCGGGGCCAGTGGGAGTCCGACCGCGGAGGGGTCTTGGAGGAGGCGGTGGCCAAGGTGGGCTTCCCCCTCTTCGTCAAGCCCGCCTCGCTGGGGAGCAGCGTGGGGGTGAACCGGGTGGAGGACTCGGATCACCTCGGGGCGGCCGTCCAGGACGCCATGGAATACGACATCAAGGTGCTGATCGAGGAGGAGGCGCGGGGGCGGGAGGTGGAGTGCGCCGTCCTGGAGGGCCCCGCGGTGGGGGAGCTCCTGGCGAGCCCGCTGGCCGAGATCCGCCCCAAGTCAGGGTGGTACGACTACAAGGCCAAGTACACTCCCGGCCTGACTGAGATCCTCATCCCCGCCCCCCTCGAAGAGACGGCGGCCGAGAAGGTGCGCGCGCACGCGCGGGCCGCCTTCGCTGCCCTGGGCTGCTCGGGGCTCGCCCGCGTGGACTTCTTCTACCGGGAGCGGAGCGGGGAGATCTACATCAACGAGGTGAACACCTTGCCCGGCTTCACCCCGCTGAGCGGCTACCCCAAGATGATTGAGGCGGCGGGGCTTTCCTACCCCGCCATGCTCGAGCGGCTCATCGCCTGCGCCTTCGCCCGCGCCGAGCAGAGCCGCGCTCGGAGGTTCCGCCGTCCGGGCTGAGGCGGCCTCCGCCGGCTTCTATTTCATCGCCGCGCCCAGTATGATGCGGGGGGGCCGCGGGGGAAACGCCGCCCGAGGCCCCTCGACTCTCATTCCGCACCGACCACCATCAAGGCGGCCCGGCCATGTGGCTGATCTGGATTCTCATCTACCTCGCTCTTTTGGCGCTTATCCTGTTCCATGCGATCGCCTATTCCATCCGCTGGTACGAAGAGGCGCGCAAAAGGGGGGACGAGCACAGCCTTTGGGAGCTCTCGCCCCGGAACGCGCTCTCCATCCTCGCCGAGCTGATCTGCCACGCCCTCGTGCTCTTGCTGCTCGCGGCCGACCTCATCGTCACCCTCCGCAAATATCCCTGGCGCCTCCGCAAGCCCCTCACGGAGGCGGACGCCGCGCCCCCGACACTCGCTCCAACGCCCGAGCGCCCCGTCGTCCTCCTTCACGGGCTGGGGATGCGGGGCCTCACGATGTGGCCGCTCGCCCGCAGACTCCGCCGGGGGGGGCGCAAGGTGCACCTCTTCACCTACTGGCCTCCGGGGCGGCCCGTTGAGGCCTACGCGCGCCAGCTGCACGATTTTTTGGAGGAGCTGCGCCGCAAGGGGGGTTATGACGAATTCTGCGCCGTGGGCCACAGTATGGGGGGGTTGGTGGCGCGGCAGTACCTGGCCCTCTATGAGGGCGCCCGCCGGGTGAAGCACCTCGTGACGCTCGGCACGCCGCACGGGGGGAGCGAGCTCTGGCGCTTCTCTCCCTTCGCCTCTGGCCGGCAGCTTCGGCCGGGCGGGGAGATGCTCCGCAGGCTCGACGCGGCAGGCCTTCCTCCGGGCGTCCAGGCGACGGCCATCGCCTCCGATTTCGATGAGCTCGTGGTGCCGAACGCCAACGCCCGCTGGGAGGCGCCCGGCGTCCAGAACGTGACCGTCTCCAACGCCGGCCACGCCCAGCTCATCTTCCACGGCGAGACGTACCGCCACATCCGGCAGGCGCTCACCTAGGCCCCTCCCCGCCCGTCTCCCGCGGCGAGGCGCTCGGCCAAAAACGCAACCACGCGCTTCTCCGCCCAGTAGATCTCCGCGCCGGGCGCCCTCCCCGCCACGAAACCGACGTGCCCCCCCCTGGGGAGCAGCTCTCCCTCGAGCCAGGGAGACTTCGCAATCGCCTCATGCGGAAAGATCCGGGCGGGAACGACGGGGTCATCCCGGGCGTTCAGGAGGAGCGTGGGGACGTGAATTTTGGGCAAATCGCCCAGGGAGTTCGCCCGGGCATAGTAGTCGCGCACATCGGCGAACCCGTGGAGGGGCGCCGTGGACCAGCGATCGAGCTCGGCGAAGGTGCGGATGCGGCGCACCCGCTCGGGGTCGAGGAGGTCCGGGTTTTGGCGGGCGATGTCTCGCAACTTCTGGCGCAGGGTGGAGAGCAGGTTCCAGCGAAAGGGCGCTCCGCGCAGACTGTCCAGGCGCACGGCCGAGTCCGCCGGGCTGAAGGACGCCGAGACGGCGGCCGCCCCGCGCACCGCCCCAAGGATCTCCTCCCCCCGCTCCCCCAGCCATTTGAGGAGCACGTTCCCCCCCAGGGAGAAACCCGCCAGGAGGAGGGGTCCATCGAGGCGCTCCGCCATGCGGCCCGCGACGAAGTCGAGGTCTCCGGTCTCGCCATTGTGGTAGAGGCGGGGCCTCCGGTTGGGCTCCCCGCTGCAGGAGCGGAAGTTGAGCGCGATGGCCCTCCAGCCCAGGGCGGCGGCCTCGGCGGCCACTCCGCGCACGTAGTGGGAATCCGAGGAGCCCTCCAGCCCGTGGAGGGCGAGCAGGGTCGGAGCCCCGGGCCGGGGCGGATCGAGGAAGTCGAGGTCCAAAAAATCCCCGTCCGGCATCTCCCAGCGCTCCCGCCGCCAGGCGAAGGGACATCGCCGCCTGAAGAGATAGCCCCAGGCGCTCTGGAGGATGGGGCCGGGACAAAACCAGGCCGGGCGAAAGGGGGGCACTCGCCCGCGGGAGCCGCCCCCCATGGAAAGGTTACGCGCGGATGCCCCTTGGCTCATGTTCCGAGAGCAGGAAATACCGATAAATGTCCTCCCGGGTCGAGGGAGGGTCGAACCGGCGGTTGATCTCGTACTTTTGCAGCAGCACCTGATAGAGTCCCAGAGAGCCGGAATAGAAGGCGGCGGCCGAGCAGGCCAGCCAGATGCGGTAGAGGCGGTAGTTGCGCTCTCCCACCATCTCCCTGAGGCGGTCGGCGTTCGCCTCCAGGTTCTCATACCAATGGCGGCAGGTGCGGGCATAGTGGAGGCGCAGGTTTTCGACGTCCAGGATCTCCCACCGCAGGCGCTCCATGGCGTCCATGATGCGGGTGATGTCGCAGAACTCCCCGTTGGGAAAGACGTTCCGCAACAAGAAATCCATCTGACTCGTCCGCCTCCAGAACTTGTTGCACGTGATGCCGTGGTTGAGGAAGAGCCCCCCTTCCCTCAGCCTATCCCGCACCCAGGCAAAGTAGAACGGATAATTGGCAATCCCCACGTGCTCGATGATGCCGATGGCGGATATCTTCGAGAAGGTCCGGCCGGGCGGGAGGTCGCGGTAGTCCATGTGGTGGATGCGGCAGCGGTCCTCCAGCCCCTCCCGCCGCGCCCACTCCTGGCCCCAGAGGGCCTGCTCGCGCGAGAGGGTGACCGCCGTTGCGTTCACGCCGTAGTGCTTGGCGGCCCAGATGGCGAGGCTGCCCCACCCGCAGCCGATGTCGAGATAGTCCTCGCCCGGGGCGAGGCGGAGCTTGCGGCACACGAGGTCCATCTTGTCTCGCTGCGCCTGGGCGAGATCCCCGTCCGGGGCGCGGTAGTAGGCGCAAGTGTAGGCCATGTTCTCGCACAAGAAGGCCTGATAAAACTCGTTCGAGAGGTCATAGTGATGGGAAATGGCTTTGGCGTCGAACGCTTTGCTCCGGGTCTGGACCATGCTCTCTCCCCCTCAGCCGATCCCGAACGCGCCTTCGAGAACCAATCTCCTGCGGAGCCAGGCGTTGCCGCAGACCGCCTTCGCGACGGCGCACACGAGCCCGTCCGGCAGGAGGCCCGCCATCTTGCCCAGCCATCCCTCCTCCCCCGAGCCGTACAGCCCGGCGATGCGCGCCTCATAGCCTTCCAACCCCTCGCGCCCCTCCAGCCAGGCCAAGACCGCCTCCGCCGCCAGACAAGCACTCCGCACGGCGGGCCCGATGCCCTCCCCGCTCAAGTCGCGCGCGAGTCCCGCCGCGTCGCCCACCAAGACGAACCGCTCCCCCGCCACCCGCCGGACGGCGCGGCGGCGGATGGAATAGGCGTGTCCCTTGAATGGCGTAAGCGCGATGTCCGCGGGGAGCCTCCCGCTCCGCCGCAGGCGCTCCAAGAGGGCCTCCAGCCGCTCGTGGACGCTCGGACGCTTGCCGATGCATCCCACCCCGATGTTCAAAAAATTCCCCTTGGTGAAATACCAGGCGTAGCCCTTGAAGTCCGGCTCCGCGATCAACTCGGGGAGCCCGTAGTGGGGAGCGACCGCGCGAAGGCGCGCCTCCCCCACAGGGGTTTCGCTCTCTTGCGTGAGGACGACCGACTCCTCCTCGGAGACGCCGCCCAAGGCGCGGGCGACTGGGCAGGTGTGCCCCCCCGCCCCGACGACCACGGGCGCCTCGACCCGCTCCCCCCCCAGGTCCAGCCGAACGCCCGAGGCGCCCGCCTCCACCCCGCGCACACGGGCCCCCTCGCGCACGCAGGCGCCGGCCGCCCCCGCCCGGCGGAGGAGGTAGGTGTCGAACTCCTTCCGGATGATTCCGTAGCTGGCCGGCTCCTTCCAGCGCGTCTCGTGGAGGGTGTCGTCGTACCCGACGTATACGGCCTCGAAGGGTTGGATGGTGTGGGGGTAGTCGGATGGCCGAATTTCCAGGTCGGCGATGACCTGCCTCGTCACCCAGCCCGCGCAGAGTTTGACGCGGGGGAACACCGCCGCGTCGAGGAGAAGGACCTTCCTCCCCGCCCGGGCCAGCCGCCAGGCCGCCGTGCTGCCTCCCGGCCCCCCACCCACGACGACGGCGTCCCAGTCGCTCACGCGGAGAGCCTCCTCACCCGGAAGCCAAGCAGAACGCGGCGCCACAGGGGCAGTTCCAGATCCTCGAAGGCGTCCGCCGCTTTCATGGACTCGATGAGGTCGCCGTCGAGCTCGAGGTCGCCGTCGCAATAAGCTTCGGCGAACTCATCCACGGTGGGGTTGAGAAAAACCCGCTTGAAGGCGCCCGGGGAGCGGAAGGTGACGGTGAGGGGGCACACCTCTTGGCCCAACCGCAACTCGGTGCCGTCCCAGAGGCGGAAGGTGAGTCCGTACTGGAGAGAGGAGAAAACCTCGCGGAGGATCTCGGCCGCCTGGACCGCGGCGCTGGGGGGGGAGAGGGATGCGGCCACGTAGCCTTTCCTTCCAATCAGCCCCGGCGGCCCTCAAAAAGCCCGGGGGAGCGAACGGGCCGCCTGCGTCCTCAGACACCTCCGATGGAACCCTTTCCGACCGCTTATCGCGGGGAGGCGCGCCTGTCAACCGCAGCCGGGGGGGGGACGCACCTCCTCAGCGGAGGGTGGTGACCAGGATCACGCCCGCCACGATGAGGCACACTCCCGCGACGATTCGCCAGGTGAGCCGCTCCCTCCCCCCCAGAATAAGGGGGGCGAGCACCAGGGTAAAAAGGGGGACGGTCGAGACGATCGGGGACACCCGGGAGACCTCCCCCCAGCGCAGGGCATAGAGCAGACTCAACTGGGCAAAGGCCATGGCCAAGCCCGCCATGAGAAAATATTTCACGGAGTCGCGGTTAAAGACGTAGGGTTGCCACTGGGTGGCCGCCTTCAGCAGGAGCGGCCCAAATACCGAGGCCGACATCCCCTGGAGGAAACCCCCGAACACCACCGAGTCCACGCCCCCAAAACCCACCTTGCGCAAGACGTGGGCCATCCCGAAGCAGGCGGCCGAGAGCAGCGGAAGAAGAAGATTCCGGCCCCGCGCCAAGCTCCCCCCGCCTCCGGTCATTACGTAGACACCGCCCGCAACGAACACCACTCCCGCCCACACCCCGGCGGAGGGCCTCTCCCCCAGGAGGAGGAAAGCCCAAAGGGCGCCGAAGATGGCGTGTGTGTTGGAGAGGGAGCTGGTGGGAGCGACGCCGATGCGATGGATCGAGCGGAACATGAACAGGAGCGAGAGCGCGGGAGAGGAGAGCCCCGCCGCGAAGAAGGCGACCCAGTACCACGAAAGGGAGAGCCGCGAGAAATCCACCATGACCAGAGCCAAGGTGAAGGCCGCAAACTGGGTCTGGAGGACGACGAAGCTCGCCGTATGCGGCGTGCTCCCGTCCAGGCCCATCCGCGTGAAGATGGAAGAGAGACAGAAGCACAGCGCGGGAACGAGTGCCACCGTCTCGAACGGCATCATCCTCTCAATTCCAGGGCGGCGGGTGCCGGGCCCGGCTCACGCCCTGGCCCGGTTCAACACTTCGGGGTTCGCGAGGTTGATGGGCCGCTCCCCCGCCAAGGCCATCCGCACGTTTTCCTTCGTCCGCTCCATGGCGGCCTCCTGGGTCTCAGGCGTCCGGGAGGCATGGTGAGGGGTGATGAGCACATTGGGGAGCGCCCGGAGGGGATGATCTGCGGGAAGGGGCTCGGGGTCGGTCACGTCGAGCCCCGCCGCGGCGATCTGGCCCCGCCGGATGGCGTCGAGGAGATCTTCCGTCACGACGGCCGGCCCGCGCGAGACGTTGACGAGGATGGCCTCTTTCTTCATCCGCGCGAGGGTCTCCGCACGGATGAGCCCGCGCGTCTCAGGAAGGAGCGGCATGCAGAGGACCAAAAAATCCGCCCGAGGGAGAAGCCGCTCGAAGGAGAGGAACTCCATCTCCACCCCGGGAACGTAGGAGGGATCCGGGGTCCGGGTCGCGACCAGAATCTTCATGCCAAAGCCGCGGCCGATCCGGGCCACCCGGCGCCCGATGTCCCCCAGCCCCACGATCCCGAGGGACTTCCCGCTCAGCTGAACGGCGGGGGTGTGCTCCCACGCCGCCTGATCCTCCCTCATCCAAGCGTGGCGGGCGAGGTAGAGCATCATGAAAAAGGCGTGCTCCGCGACGGAGAGCCCTCGGACCCCCTCCACGTTGCACACCATCACCCCCCGCCGGGTGGCCGCCTCTGCGTCGATGTTGTCGTAGCCGGCCCCCGGCTTGGCTACCACCCTGAGGCGGGGAGCCGCCCCCATCATCTCGGCCGTCACCGGGCGGAAAACCGTGAGGATCCCATCGGCCTCCGGAAGGAGGGGGAGGATGGCCTCCGGCGTGTAGGCCGCCGGGCGCACGAGGGTATGGCCGGCCCCGATCCAATCGGGACCCACGTTCCACTGGGGACTATCAAACAGTGGATCGACCATAACGACCTTGGCCACTTCCCAGGCTCCTCCGATCGGTTGCCGCGCGGGGGCGGCCCTCAATCGCGCTCCAACATCTCTTCGAGGGGGACCTCTCGCCGTTCGGCGTGGCTCTTGAGGACGCCGCGCATGATGGCCAAGGCGCGCACCCCGTGAACCCCCGTCACCTCGGGCTCCCCTCCCCGGCGGATCGAACGCGCGAAGTCCACGAACTGCTCCCGGTTGGCCAGGTTTCTTCCCTCGATGAAACCGCGGCCCACGTCCAGGGCCTCGGTCGCGGCCCCGCCCATGATGTCGCCGGGGCGCCGGAGCTTGGGCGCGCCATCGCTGGAGAGACTCAGGCTGGCCTCGGTTCCTTGAATCTCAAAGACAAGATGAAACGGGGCAAGATAGCTCCCCGAGATGACGCTCACCAGGCCGCTCCGGAAGCGGAGAAGTGCCGCCGCGGCATCCTCCGTGGGGGCGGGCCCCCCCACCTTCCCGCAGGCGGCGCTCACCGCCGCGACCTCGCCAAAGAGATACTCCATGAGGTCGGCGAGGTGGATGACGTAGCTGTAGAGGGGCCCGCCGGGGTTCTCGATCGGGTCCCACCGCATGCTCTTCGGGCCCGCGGTGAGGCCATGGTTGTTCGAAAAATAGGCGACGGCCAAGCTCACCAGCCCGAGCTCCCCGCCCTCGAGCACCGCCCGCGCCCGCCGGAACATGGGCCAGCGGCGGAAGTTTTGGCCGACGTGGAGCTTGACGCCCGCCTCCCGGCAGGCGGCGACGATGGCCTTAGCGTCGGAGACGCGAAGCGCCATCGGCTTCTCCAGGTGAACGTGCTTCCCGGCCCGGGCCGCCGCGACGGCCTGCTCCTTGTGGGCACTGTTCGGTGTGGCGATGACGACGGCCTCGGTCTCCGCGTCGGCCAGAAGCTGCTCAAAGGACTGAAACTCCTTTCCCCCGAACTTGGCCACGAACTCCGCCCGGCGGGCGGCGGTGCGCGCGTAGCCGCCCGTCACCTTCACCGCGCCCGATGCCTGGGCGGCCTCGGCCAAAACGGCACCCCACCAGCCAAGGCCCATGAACGCCATCCCCACCTGCGGTCCTTCGGACATGCCTCCTCCTTGCCGCCGCCTGCGCGTGCGCGCCCCTCCCCCCAGGGAGGAGCCAGGGCTCCCCGGATGAGAGCCCGCCCTCCTATCCGATGATTTTTAGCTCGGGAACCGAGAAGGGCACCGAGGAGTTGGCGATGGCCACTTGGCCCGCCACGTTCCGGGCCGCCTCGCGGAAGGCCCGCGCCACCGGACTCTCCGGCTCCCCGACGACGACCGGCACCCCGTGGTCGCCGCCCAGGCGGATCTTGATGTCCAGGGGGACGGCCCCAAGGAAGGGCACCTCGTAGCGCTGGGCCGCACGCTCCCCTCCGCCGGTGTCAAAGATGTCCTCGCGGTGTCCGCACTTGGGGCACTGGTAGTAGCTCATGTTCTCGATGATCCCCAGGATCGGGACGTCCGTCTTGCGGAACATCTGGAGCCCCTTGCGGGCGTCCAGCAGGGCGATGTCCTGCGGTGTGGTGACGATGACCGCCCCGGCCAGGGAGACCTGCTGGACGATGGTGAGCTGGGCGTCCCCCGTTCCCGGCGGAAGGTCCAGCACCAGGTAGTCCAGCTCGCCCCACAGGGTGTCCCCCAGAAATTGGACGAGCGCCTTCATCACCATGGGACCCCGCCAGATGACGGGCGAATCCTCGCCCACGAGAAAGCCCATGGACATGACCTTCACCCCGTGGGCCTTCAGGGGGTGGATCTTGTTGTTCGCCGCGGCCTCGGGCCGATCACCCGCGATGCCTAGCATGAGGGGCTGGCTCGGGCCGTAGATGTCGGCATCCAGGATCCCCACCTTCGCTCCCTCGATGGAGAGGGAGAGGGCGAGGTTGACGGCGACGGTGGACTTGCCCACCCCGCCCTTCCCGCTCGCTACGGCGATGACGTTCTTCACGCCCGGGATGGCCATCTTGCCGTGGGCGGCGGGCCGCGCGGTGACGTGGCTGGTCAGCCGGACGTTGACGGTCTTGACCCCCGGCAGGGCGCCCACGGCGAGGCGGCTGTCGTCCATGAACTGCTCCTTCCGGGGATGCGCCGGGGTCGTGAGTTCGAGCGTGAAGGCGACGGCGTCCCCGCAGACCTGGACATCCTTGATCATTTTGAGGCTCACCAGATCTTTTCCCAGATCCGGGTCTTTGACTTTCTTCAGCGCCTCAAGAACCTGCTCTTTCGTCACATCCGCCATGGGCGAACACCCCCTCCCGACCGCGCAAGGCGCGGAGAGCCGACAGATCATCCCCCGCCCTCCGAGCGGCGAGGGCGCTTTCTGGACCCATCTTATGAGGGGCCTTTTTTGACTGTCAATCTGCCGGACCGGGCAACCACTCCTTCGGTTGACGGACGCCCCCGGCGAGCTTAATTTTCCCCTGCCGCGGAGAGGCCCGGCTTTGGCCTCTTCGGCCGCAGCTCTCGGAAACAAGGAGAATCGCCCGCGTGGAGATCCTCGTCTGCATCAAACAGGTACAGGACCCGGACATCCCGCCCCGCGACTTCAAGGTGGACGAAGAGAAGTTGGCGGTCATCCCGCCGGCCAACGTCCCTCCGGTGATCAACGGCTTTGACGAAAACGCCATCGAGGCGGCCATCCAGCTCAAGGAGGCCCACGGGGGCAAGGTGACGGTCCTCACCGTGGGGACCGACAAAGCGAGGGATGCCCTCAAAAAGTGCCTGGCGATGGGGTGCGATGAGGCCATCCTCCTCCAGGACCCCGCCTTCGAGGGCTCGGACGCCTTCGGGGTGGCCCGGCTCCTGGCCGGGGCCGTCCGGAAGGTCGGGGCCTTCGACCTCATTCTCTGCGGCCGCCTGAGCAGCGACTGGAGCTATGGGGCAACGCCCCTGGCGCTGGCCGAGGCGCTCGATCTCCCGAGCGTGGGCCAGCTCCAGAAGGTCGAAGCCACGGCCTCCGGACTGCGCTGCGAGCGGGCCCTGGAGGAGGGCGTCGAGGTCGTCGATGTCTCCACCCCCTGCCTGCTCACGGTCAGTAACGAGATGAACACGCCGCGCCTGCCCTCGGTCAAGGGTATCCTGATGGCCTCCCGCAAGCAGATTCCGGTCTGGTCGGCCGCCGACGTGGGCGTGGACCCGGCGAGCGTCGGGGCGGGGGCGGCGACGCTGGAGCTCACCAAGCTCTACAAGCCGGTCTTTTCGGGGACGTGCGAATTCATCGAGGGGGAAACCCTCGAAGAGGCGGCCGAGAAGCTGGCCTTGCGACTGCGCGAAGACAAGATTATCTAAGGGGGCACTCGTTCCGATGCCGAAGGATGTCCTGATCCTGGCCGAGCGCGCGGGTGATCGCCTCGCCCTGGTCAGCAGTGAGCTGTGCGGAATCGGCAGAAAGCTCGCGGGCGAGGCCGGGGGTTCCCTGGTCGCCCTCCTCCTCGGCGGCCCGGGGACGAAGGACCTGGCCAAGGGCTTGATCGCCCTGGGAGCCGACAAAGTCCTCGCCGCCGAGTCGGAGCACCTGGCCGGCTACACCAACGCGGTCTACACCCAGGTGATCGACCGGGCTTTGGGGGAGGTTTCCCCCTTCATCCTCCTCGTCACCAACTCCTCCATCGGCCGCGACGTGGCCCCGCGCATCGCCTTCCGGCGGGGGGCGAGCTACGCCCACGACTGCACGGACCTCTCCCTCGAGGGGGGAAGGTTCGCCGCCGTGCGACCCGTCTACGGGGGGAGCGCCGTCAGCCATGTCCGCTCGAAGACCGAGGCCCTCTCGGTGGCCTCGGTGCGCGCCAAGGCTCTCCCTCCGGCCGAGGTCCAAGAAGGCCGGGGGGGAGAGCTGGTCGAGGTCACGGTGGCGGTCGAGGCCGGCAAGGTCAAGATGAGCTTCGTCGAGACGAAGCGCGTCGAGGCCGAGGGGGTGCGCCTGGAGGACGCCGAGATCGTGGTGAGCGGCGGGCGCGGGCTGGGAGGGCCCGAGAACTTCGCCCACCTCCACGAGCTGGCCAAGGTGCTCAAGGCCGCCGTCGGGGCCAGCCGGGCGGCGGTGGACGCGGGGTGGGTGCCCACCCAGATGCAGGTGGGCCAGACGGGCAAGATCGTGAGCCCCAACCTCTACATCGCGGTAGGCATCTCGGGCGCCATGCAGCACATGGTGGGGGCCGGCCCCAGCAAGAACATCGTGGCCATCAACACCGACCCCGAGGCCCCCATCTTCCAGCGCGCCCGCTACGGGATCGTGGGCGACTACAAGAAGGTGATCCCGGCCTTCACGAAGAAGTGCAAGGAGCTTTTGGAGAAATGAGGGGGAGCCCCCCTAGGCGAGCGGCTGGTAGGCCCACACCACCCGGCCCACGATCTGGCTGTCGGGATCTTCTCCGGCCAGGTCGATGTGGGTGACGGGCTCCTCGCGGTTCTCGGGGATGAGCCAAAGGCGCGGCGGAGTCCACTGGAGCCGCTTCAAGGTGCAGCCTCCCGCCTCGTCCCGCACGGCATAGATCCCCAGGGGGACGATGCTCTTGTCCCGCCGGTCGATCACGACGACCGCCCCCGGCTGGATGAGGGGGACCATGCTCCGCCCCATCTCCCGGCTCACCCGGACGGCCACCAGATCTCCCCGGCCCGCGACCTGGGAGACGTGGATGAGAGCGTACTCCTCCACCTCCTCGTCCACGATGCGCCCGCTCCCCGCCGCGATTAAGCCCGAGACGAGGGGGACGGCCCGGAAGTCGGAATCCGTCACCTGCCCAGGGCCCTGGAGGTTGTCCGCCAGCCGCACCGCCACATCGAGGGGGGCTGCCGCCTCGGCCTCGGGCGCCCCCTTCCTTCCCAGGAGCCAGTCCACCGTCACCCCAAGGGCCTGGGCGACGCGCAGGAGCTTTCCCGCGCTGGGCTCGTTCTCCCCCTCCTCGTAGCGGACCAGGTTGGCCCAGCTCATCCCGGCGGCCTTGGCGAGCTGGTTGCGGTTGAGGCCCCGCTTGGCGCGCGTCTCAGCGATACGCTTTCCGATGTGCTTGAAATCAGAAGACTTGGGCATGCCGCGCGCAGGAGACCCCGGATCTCCCCCTCGGGGCGGGCGGGATAGAAGGTTTCTTCACCCTAGCATTTTTGGCCGGGGGGCGGGAAGAGAGGGGAATCTCAAATCATTTCCATGAGCCACATGCCGAGCACGATGAGGACCAATCCCGGCAGAAAGAGCAGCCCGACGGCCCCGGGCGGGGCGGCGTCGGGAGCGATGATGGCCGTCCAGGCGATGGCGCACAGGCCGAATCCCGCGAAAAGGAGGAGGTATCCGGCGATCTCCCTCGGGCGCTTCGGCATGACGCGCTTCTTCCCGGCTCACCGCCCCGCCCCTGCCATTCCCTTCCCCGGGCGCCTGCCCCCGCCTCACTCCTCCAAAACGGCCACCGCCCGGATGGGGCTGCCGGTCCCCTCCTTGATCTTGAGGGGCAGGCCGATGAAGCGGAACGGGCCCTTCCCGATGAGCTGCTCCAGGTTGCAGAGGCTCTCCATGTGGGTGATGCCCAGGTCGTGGCAGGCCTTGTGGACGAGGGAGTTGACCTTGCCCTCGGGGCCGGGGCGCATGGAGTCGATCCCGAAGCTGACGACCCCCTGTTTCGCCAGCCACTCGGTGGCGGCCACGTTCACGCCGGGGTTGTCGGTGGAGTAGGCGGGCGTGGGGAAGGTCCTGGCGTGGTGGCCCGTACAGAGGAGCACCGTGCCTCCCTTGGGGATGGGGGTGCCCGCCTTTTGGGCGGCGGCCTCCAGGTCCTGCGGGGCGATCTCGGCACGCGGCTTGATGTGGCGCAGGTCTAGGCACACCCCCATGACGTAGCAGTTCTCCAAGGGATAGCGGTCGATGCCGACGCCGGTCTCGTGGAAGTGGCGCGGGGCGTCGAGGTGGGTGGTCCCGTGGTCGGGCATGGAGAAATACATGACCGCGTTTCCCCACGCTGCCTCGGCTCGGGCCTCCTCGTGGGTCTTCCAGACGCCCACGATGATGGAGGGCTGGCCCGGGTACTGGGGGGTGCGGTGGTAGATCTCCCGGCTCAAGTCGACGATCTTCGCCATGCGCGCTCTCCTCGGGGAAATTGGATCAGACCGTGCAGCGCAGCACGTGGAGGCCGTGGTTCTTGTCGGTCACGTAGATGAACCCGCGCCGGTCCACGAGGACGTCCTCGCTCTGGGTGAC
>CAYMWZ010000016.1:0-20881 GCA_964394385.1 uncultured Nitrospinaceae bacterium
CCAGGACGAGGCACCTCGCCCCCGCCCCGAACCCCTCCCCCGCGTAGGGGACCCCGGGCGCGAGCGCCCGGCTGGCCGCCCGCTGGGCCACGGCCAAGGGCTCGCAAAGGGCGGCGCGCTCCAGGGAGAGGCCCTCGGGAAGCTTGAGGACGAAGGAGCTGCCGGGCACGTAGACGTACTCCGCGAAGGCGCCAAAGAGGTGGGGCGGATCGGCCGAGGTCCTGAAGCCGAAGACGGCCCGGTGGGGGCAGAGCTGGGGCCGGTGGGGGACGTGGATGCAGAACCAGCACTTGCCGCAGGCCTGGCTGCCGGGAACCACCGTGACGCGGTCCCCCTCCCGGAGGGGTCCCCCCACGATCTTCATCGCGGCGTTCGCCCGGGGCCCGATGGCCTCGACGACCCCGCTGAACTCGTGCCCGGGGATGACGGGCCAGGAGAGCTTGAGCCGGCCGTGGAACATGTGCCTGTCCGAGCCGCAGACGCCGACGGCCGAGACTTTCAAGAGCAGCGCATCCTCGGCCACCTCAGGCTTGGGATACTCCCGCAGGGCGATCTCGCCGGGCTGGACCATGGTGGCGGCCTGGACGGTGGCCATGGGAATCCTCCCCTTCGGACGGGCGCCCCTCGACCCGGAGCCTGCTCATTATATGCCATCCTCCGCGCCGCGGCCGGCCCCAGGGGCCGGAGGGGGCGGGTCTTTCGTCGCGCGGAGAGAGGAGCCATGATACAGGAAGGGCCCGCCGCCCCGGACGCCCCACGCGCGGAGGCCGGATGAGCAAAAAGAGAGGCCGGGGAACGAGCCGGGGGGGATTCGATCTGGAGGCCGTCCAGAGGGACGCCCTGGGCCACCTCCGCTCGGGCCGGCTCTCCCAAGCGGAGGAGCTCTTCCGGGGGATCCGGGACGCCCTGCCCCTCGCAGCGGAGGCCCACTTCAACCTGGGCGTCATCCTCCAGGCCCGGGGGAAGCTCGACGAAGCGGCCGCAAGCTACCAGCGCGCCTTGGGGGTCAACCCCCGCTACGCCCAGGCCCTCATCGGCTTCGGCAACCTCCTCCAGGTCCAGGGCAAGCCGGAGGAGGCCCTCTCCTGCTACCGCCGCGCCCTTGAGGCCGAGCCCGACCGCTCCGAGGCCCACAACAACCTCGGCAACCTCCTCCACGCCCTGGGCAGGCACGCGGAGGCCGTCGAAAGCTACCGCCGCGCCCTCGCCCTCAGACCCGGCGACCCCGACGTGCACGCCAACCTCGGGGCCGCCTTCCACGAAGGGGGCCGGCGGGAGGAGGCCCTCGCCCATCTGCGCCAAGCGCTCGCGGCCGACCCCGACCACCCCGACGCGAACGCCAACCTCGGCGCCGCCCTGCTCGACGGGGGAGAGTGGGAGGAGGCGGCCACCTGCTGCCGCCGGGCCCTGGCGGCCAGCCCCCAGCACGCCCACGCCCACAACAACCTCGGCGCCGCCCTCCAGCGGCAGGGCCGGCTGGAGGAGGCGATGGCCTCCTACCGGCGCGCCCTCACGGCCGACCCCCGCCACGCCGACGCGCACACGAACCTCGGGGCCGCCCTCCACGAGGCGGGACGGATGGACGAGGCGCTCGCCTGCTACCGGCGCGCCCTGGAGGCCAACCCCCGCTACGCAGAGGCGCACTTCAACCGCGCCCTGGTCCTGCTCTCGAGGGGGGAGCTCGAAGAGGGCTGGCGGGGCTACGAGTGGAGGCTGGATCGGAGAGGCCACGCGCACCTGAAGCGGAACTTCCCCCGCCCCGCCTGGGACGGCTCCCCGCTCGGGGGAAGGACCATCCTCCTCCACGCCGAGCAGGGCCTCGGCGACACCCTCCAGTTCACCCGCTACGTCCCCCTCGTCGCCCGGCGGGGCGGAAGGGTGGCGCTCGAGTGCCAGCCCCGGCTGAAGCACTTCTTCGAGGGGCGCGGGGAGGTCGCGGCCGTCATCGGCCGGGGGGAACCCCTGCCCGAATTCGACCTCCACGCGCCCCTCCTGAGCCTCCCGCGCATCCTGGGGACCACCCTGAAGACGATCCCCTCCCAAGCGGGCTACATCGCCGCGAGGGCGGATCTCGCCGAGCGCTGGAAGGCCAAGCTCCCGCCCCCGGGCGGCCTCAGGGTGGGGTTGTGCTGGCAGGGAAACAAGAACTACCCCTCCGACCACGCCCGCTCCATCCCGCTGGAGAAATTCCGGCCCCTCCTCGAGGCGCCCGGCGCGAGCTTCGTGAGCCTGCAAAAAGGATACGGGGAGGAGCAGATCGCCCGGGCCGGGCTCGCCGGGCGGATCGCCGACCCCTCGGCCGAGATGGACGCGGGCCCCGACGCTTTCGCCGACACGGCGGCGATCATCCACAACCTGGACCTGGTGGTCACCTCGGACACCGCCGTCGCGCACCTGGCGGGCGCGATGGGGAAGCCCGTCTGGACGCTCCTGGCCTTTGTGCCGGACTGGAGATGGATGCTCGAGCGGGAAGACTCCCCCTGGTACCCGACCATGCGGCTCTTCAGGCAAAGACGCCCGGGCGACTGGGAGGGCGTGATGGCGAGGGCGAAGGAGGCCCTTGCCGGCCTCCCCCGGCGCGGCTAGCCCACGGGAGGGAGAAGCCGCGCCCCTCTCCTCCGTTTGCGATCCGAGCCTCCCAGACCGTAGGCTAGCCGGGAGCCCCGACCCCATGCGCGCGCAGGAGGCCGCCTTGGCCCTCGAGAAGACCCTCGCCATCTTCGGCTACCCGCTGGGGCACACCATGTCCCCCACCATGCACAACGCGGCGGCCGAGGCCCTGGACCTCCCCTACCGCTTCATGGCCTACGAGGTCCCCCCGGGGCGGATCGGGGAGGCCGTGCGCGGCGCCCAGGCGATGGGCTTCGGGGGCCTCTGCATCACCATCCCCCACAAGGTGGCGGTGGCCGGGATGATGGACGCGCTCAGCGAGGACGCCCGCCTCATGGGGGCCGTCAACGTCGTCACCTTCGGGGCGGACGGCAAGATGAAGGGCCACAACACGGACGGCGTGGGGTGGCTCCGCTCCCTGGAGGAGGAGACGGGCGAGACCCCTGAGGGAAAGCGCTGCCTCCTCCTGGGCGCCGGAGGCGCGGCCCGGGCGGTCGCCGTCAAGCTCGCCCAGTCGGGCGCCGCCCACATCGAGATCCGCAACCGCACGGCGGGGAAGGCGGAGGAGCTGGCCGCCTACGTCCAGAAGAACTTCCCCGGCGCCCGGGCCTCGGGAGGCGGCCTGGCGGACCTCCCGGCGGCGGCCGAGGGGCGCGACCTCATAATCAACACGACGAGCCAGGGCATGACGGGGGACCCCGCCCGGGAGGCGGCCACCCCCCTCCCCGAGGAGGCCATCCCCAAGGGCGCCATCTGCACGGACGCGGTCTACAACCCCCCGGAGACGGCCTTCCTCCGGGCGGCCCGCCGGCGGGGGGCGCGGACGGTCTCGGGGGTGGGCTGGCTCGTCTACCAGGGCGCCGCCGCCTGGAAGCTCTGGACGGGGGCCGAGATGCCCACCGCGGCCGTGATGGCGAGGGTGCGCGAGGCCCTCGCCCGGCCGAAACCCGCGCCATCCCGCTAGGAGCCTTCGCATGGCGAGACCGCTCGAGGGCCTGCGGGTTGTCGATCTCTCCCGCATCCTGGCGGGGCCCTTCTGCACCATGATGCTGGGCGACATGGGGGCCGAGGTCATCAAGGTCGAGAACCCCGACGGGGGCGACGACACCCGGGCCTGGCCGCCCTTCTACGAGGGGGGCGAGAGCAGCTACTTCCAGTCGGTCAACCGCAACAAGCGGAGCCTGACCCTCAACCTCAAGGCCGAGGAGGGGAAGGCCATCCTCCGCGACCTCGTCGCGGGGGCCGACATCCTGGTCGAGAACTTCCGCCCCGGCGCCGTCGAGCGGCTGGGCTTCGGCTGGGAGGCCTGCCGGGCGCTCAACCCCCGCCTCATCTACTGCTCCATCTCGGGCTACGGCCAGACGGGCCCCTCCCGGGAGCGGCCCGCCTACGACATCCTCCTCCAGGCCGAGGGCGGCCTCATGAGCATCACCGGGCCGGCGGGCGGGCCTCCCTACAAGACCGGGATCGCCATCGCCGACCTGACCACCGCCCTCTTCGCCACCCAGGGGATCCTCCTCGCCCTCATCGCCCGGGAGCGCACGGGCCGCGGCCAGCGCGTGGACGCCGCCATCCAGGACGGGCAGGCGGCCCTCATGAGCCACGCCGCGGGCAACTTCTTCGCCACGGGGGCCCCGCCCGGGCGGATGGGGAACCGCCACCCCAGCATCTCTCCCTACCGGGAGTTCGCCTGCTCGGACGGGGAGTTCATCGTGGCGGCCGCCAACGACAGCCTCTGGGAGCGCTTCGCGCGCGCGATCGGGCGCGAGGACCTGCTGAAGGACCCGAGATGGCGGCGGAACCCGGACCGCGTGGCCGGAAGGGAGGAGCTCGAGGCCGAGATCCAAAAGACCCTCTCGGGCAAGACCCGCGCCGAGTGGGGCGAGATCATCTCGCGGGCGGGGGTGCCCTGCGGGCCGGTCAAGACCCTCGCCGAGCTGTGCGCCGACCCCCAGATCCGCCACCGCGAGATGGTGGTGGAGGTGAACCACGCCGCCACGGGCGCGCTCAAGATGATGGGGATCCCCGTCAAGCTCTCGGACACCCCCGGCGCGGTGTCCCTCCCGCCCCCCCTCCTCGGGGAGCACACCGAGGCGATCCTGACCGGCCTCCTCGGCCGACCGAAGGAGGAGGTCGCCCGCCTCTGGGAGAAGGGCGTCATCTAGGGAGAACGCCACCCACAGCCCCCTTGCCTTCCCCCGGGGGCGCCGATAGGATGCTCCTGCCGTAGGGAACCAACCCTCCACGCGCGGGAGTCCGGCCCTGAGAACCGTCACCTATTCCTTGAATTTCACGCTCCCGATCACCACCTGGTGCGTGAACCGGTGCGCCTATTGCAGCTTCCGGAGCGACGCCCCGGCGCTGCTCACGCTCGAGGAGTGCGAGCGCCTGGCGCGGGCCGCCCACGCCCGGGGGGTGGTCGAGGCCCTCGTCATGACGGGAGAGGGGATCGACCGCCACCCGGGGCTTCGCCGCCAGCTCAAGGAGTGGGGCTTCGACTCCTACGCGGCCTACGCGGCGGAGGTCTGCCGGCGGTGCCTCGCGATCGGCCTCCTCCCCCACACGAACATCGGCACCCTCGAGGCGTGGGAGTTCGAGCTCCTCAAGCCCTGGAACGTCAGCATGGGGATGATGGCCGAGACGGTGAGCGCAGACGCCACCCGGCTCGCCCACCGGGCCGCCCCCACCAAGACGCCCGAGCTTCGGCTGGCCTCGGTCGAGGCCGCGGGCCGGCTGGGGATCGCCTTCACCACGGGGATCCTGATCGGGATCGGGGAGCGCCCCGAGGAGCGGGTCGAGACGCTCGCGGCCATCGCGGACCTCCACGCCCGCTGGGGCCACATCCAGGAGGTCATCCTCCAGCCCCTGAACCCCCAGCCGGACACCCCCATGGCGCGCTGGGCGCGCCCCGGGGACGAGGAGGTCGCCGCCCTCATCCCCGAGGTCAGGCGGCTCATGCCGGGCGTCCACGTCCAGATCCCCCCCAACCTGGTGGACGACCTTCCGGCCCTCCTCCGGGCCGGGGCGGACGACATCGGCGGGGTCGCCCCCGAGCCCGACCACATCAACCCCAACCGGCCCTGGCCGGACCTCGACGTCCTGGACCGGAGGCTTCGGCCGGAGGGGATGGCGCTGCGGCTCCGGATGCCCATCTACGACGAATTCATCGAGGGGGGCTGGTGCCCCGCCCCCGCGCGGCCGGCCCTGGAGGCGATGCTGGCCCGCCGGCGGGCGGAGGAAGCCCGCCCCGCGAACGGCGCCCCCAAGCGGCCCGCCGCCTGGGGCTCCCCCGTGGAGGCCGCATGAGCCGTCCGCCCTTCCGCGAGATCCTGGACGCCTGGGAGGCTGGCGAGGAGCTCTCCGTCTCCTCGGCGGCCGCCCTCCTGGAGAAAGGATCGCCCGAGGCGACCGAGCGCCTCTACGGCCTCGCCGACCGCGAGCGCCGGCGCGCCGTGGGGGAGGAGGTGAGCTACGTCATCAACGCCAACGTCAACTTCACGAACATCTGCTACACCGACTGCAAGTACTGCGGCTTCTACCGCCGCCCGAGGGACAAGGACGCCTACACCCACGACGACGCCACGCTGCGGGCCAAGTTCGAGCGGGCGCGCGACTTCGGCGTGCGCGAGATCTGCATGCAGGGCGGGCTCAACCCCGCCATCTCGATCGACCGCTACGAGGAGGTGCTCCGCCTCGCCCGCGAGGTCATCCCGGGCGTTCACATGCACGCCTACTCCCCGGCCGAGATCGACCACATCCAGCGGAAGACGAGGCTTCCCCTCGAGGTGGTCCTGACCCGCCTGAAGGAGGCCGGCCTGGGATCCATCCCGGGCACGGCGGCCGAGATCCTGGTCGAGCGGGTCAAGAAGCTCATCAGCCCGGGGCGCATCCCCGTCGGGCGCTGGTGCGAGATCATCCGGGCGGCCCACGCGGTCGGGATCCCCACCACCTCGACCGTCATGTACGGCCACATCGAGGGCCCCCCGGACCTGGCCGAGCACATGGGGATCCTCCGCGACATCCAGAAAGAGTCCGCCCGCCCGGGCGGCCGGGCGCGCTTCACCGAGTTCGTGCCGCTCCCCTTCATCCCCTACGACAACCAGATGGGGGCGGAGTTCGGCATCCGGGAGATGGCCCCCCTCCCCTACATCCTCCGCCTCCACGCCGTCGCGCGGCTCTTCTTCCGGGGCTGGATCGCGAACCTCCAGGTGGCCTGGCCCAAGATCGGGATCGAGGCGGCCAGGCAGGCGCTCGCCCTGGGCGTCAACGACATGGGCGGCACCCTGATCGAGGAGAACATCTCCCGCGAGTCGGGCGCGGAGTTCGGCCAGAGCCTCTCGCCCGCCCAGTTCAACCAGGCCATCCGGGCGGCGGGGCGGGTGCCCGTCCAGCGCACCACGACCTACGAGATCATCCGGGAGGACGACCCCCGCTACCGCCGCCCCCGCCCCGGGGACGAGGCCTTCCTCGGCCAGGGCGCCCAGGGGGGAAAGAAGAAAAACCTGCCTTTGGCGCCAGCGGCCCCGGAGGGCGGCTGCTCTTAGCCGCCCCGGCCTCCTCGTCCGTCCCCTCGCGAGGATCCGAATCTTGAACGGGCTCCACCACCCCTCCCTCAAGGACATGATGAACGACGTCGTGGCGGCGGGCTCCTGCTGCGAGTGCGGGAGCTGCGTCCTCGTCTGCCCCCACAACGTGATCGAGTACATCGAGGGGAAGCCCAAGCAGACGGCCAAGGCGAGCGCGCCGTTCGACTACTGCGGCATCAGCGAGGGGATCGGCTGCGACGTGTGCGCCGCCGTGTGTCCCAGGCTCTGGCCGAGGGAGGACCACCTGAGGGACGCCCTCTTCGAGGACCGCCGGCCCTGGGAGGGCATCTTCGGGGTCTACCGCCACATCTTCGCCGCCCGGACGAGGCGGGAGGACATCATGGAGCGGGCCCAGGACGGCGGGATCGTCACCGCCCTCCTCGCCTGGGCCCTCGAGCGCGGCCACATCGACGGGGCCATCGTCTCGGCCGTGGGGGAGGACGATCCTCCCTGCGACCCCCGCCCCAAGGTGGTCGCGACCGACGAGGAGATCCGCCGAAGCGCGGGGAGCTGGTACACCTACTGCCCGAACAACCTGGCCCTCGGGGAGGTGAAGGCGCGCGGCTTGCGGAAGGTCGCCTTCGTGGGGGTGCCCTGCCAGATCACGCCGCTCAAGAAGATGGAGCTCATCGACCCCGCCTTCCTCCTCTCGGCGAAGAAGAAGCCCGCCCACATCGAGAAGCAGCGGGGGTTCCTGCGCGGCTTCGCCGAGCGGGTGGCCTTCAACATCGGCCTCTTCTGCACCGAGGTCTTCACCTTCGACCTGATGACCGAGAAGATCGAGAAGGAGATGGGCATCCCCCTGACCGAGGTGGCCAAGTTCAACGTGAAGGGGGAGGTGCTCATCCACAAAAAGGACGGGGAGCTCGTCACCTTCCCCCTCCAGGAGGCGATGGAGCGCTTCCAGCGGCCCGAGTGCCGCCACTGCGGGGACTTCTCGGCCGAGCTGGCCGACATCGCCTGCGGAGGGGTCGGCACCCGCGGCTGGACCATCGTCGTGCTGCGCACCGAGCGGGGCGAGCGCATCTGGCGGGAGTTCGAAGCGGAGGGCCTGGCCGAGACCATGCCCATCCAGGAGAACAGGCGTGCCTGGAACGTCCTCCTGATCCTGGCCCGGAGGCAGCGCGGCCGCGTCCCCGTCCTGGGCCCGAGGAGCGGTACCCCGGCGGGGCTCCCCCAGTACAGCCCCAAGGAGGGAGCCGACCTCGCCCTGGCCCGCATCGCGGGCGATGGGAGGAGCCCCGAGGAGATCGAGGCCTGCCTCGCCGCGGCCTACGCCGGGGAGGACCGGCCGGCCCAGGTGGCGGGCTACATGGCCGGCCAGCCCATCCCCGGGGACCCGGGGGAGCCGTCCCCCGGCGAGAAGCGGAGGCTCCCTCCGCCCCCCACCCCGGAGCAGGGGGGCGCTCCCCCCGGGTGGCGGCCCGCGGGGAGCCCGCCGTGAGACAGGCGGAGCTTCACAACGCCCTCGAGGGAGCCTCCCTCGCCGAGGCCCTCCTGCGCCGCCGCTCGGTGCGCCGCTTCACGGGGGAGCCGGTCCATCCCGACCGCCTCAGGGTGGCCATCGAGGCCGCCTGCCTCGCCCCCAGCCCCCACGGGACGGCCCCCTGGCGCTTCTGCATCGTGGCCTCGCCCGAGGCCAAGCGGCGCCTCGCCGAGGAGATGGGGCGCGACTTCTTGCGCGACATGGAGCGCGAAGGGGTCCCCGAAGAAGAGCGGCGGCGGCGCCACGGCGGGAGCGTCCGCCTCCTCACCGGGGCGCCCGCCCTCCTCCTCGTCGCGCTCTCCTACGAGGGCATGGACGAATACGCCGACCCCGGGATGCAGGCGAACGAGCGCATGATGGCCGAGCACAGCCTGGGCGCCGCCATCCAGAACCTGATGCTCGCCCTCGCGGCCCAGGGGATCGGCTCCGTCTGGCGCTGCGCCCCCCTCTTCTGCGCCGAGACGGCCCGGCGGGCCCTGGCCCTCCCTCCCGACTGGGTGCCCCGGGCCCTCATCGTGGCCGGGCGGGCGGCCGCCCCGCCCCCGCCCAAGGTCCCTCCGCGGCCCGCCGTCCTCATCCGATGAGCGCCCGGGAGGGGCCCGTCCTCGCCCTGGCCGGGGGGGTGGGGGGCGCCAAGCTGGCGGTGGGCCTCGCCGCGGCGCTCCCCCCGAGGCGGCTGGCCGTCCTCGTCAACACGGCGGACGACCTCACCCTCCACGGCCTTCGCGTCAGCCCCGACCTCGACACCGTGATGTACAACCTGGCCGGCCTCGCCGACCCCGAGCAGGGGTGGGGCATCGCGGGGGACACCACCGGCGCCCTCGAGATGCTGGCCCGCCTCGGCGGGCCCTCCTGGTTCCGGCTGGGCGACCGCGACCTGGCCACCCACATCCGGCGCACTCAGCGCCTGGCCGAGGGCGCCCGCCTGACCGAGGTGACCGCCGAGCTGTGCGCCGCGCTGGGGGTGGAGGCCCGCGTCCTCCCGATGACGGACAGCCCCGTCGCCACGCGGGTCCAGACGCCCGACGGGGAGCTCGAGTTCCAGGACTACTTCGTCGCGCGCGGGACCCGCCCGCCCGTGAGCGGGGTCCGCTTCCAGGGCGCCGAGGGCGCGGAGGCCACGCCCGAGGCCGCGCGGGCGATCGAGGAGGCCGCGCTCATCGTGTTCTGCCCCTCGAACCCCATCGTGAGCATCGGCCCCATCCTCGCGGTCGGGGGCATCCGCGAGCGCATCCGGCGGGCCCGGGCCCCGCGGGTGGCCGTGAGCCCCATCGTGCGGGGGGAGGCCCTCCGGGGGCCGGCCGCCGACATGCTGCGGGGCCTCGGCCACGAGGTCTCGGCCGTGGGGGTGGCGGGGATCCTGCGCGAGTTCCTCGACGGCTTCGTCCTCGACGAGGCGGACGAGCGCCTGCTGCCCCGCGTGGAGGCGATGGGGCTGGCGGCGCGGGCCCTGCCCACGGTGATGAGCGACCCGGCCTCGAAGCGGCGCCTCGCCGAGGGGGTCCTGGAGTTCGCCGCCTCCCTGCGCCCCTCCCCGGGAGAGTGCTATGATGCCCAAAAATCCCCTACTCCCCGGCGGCCTTGAGGAAACCGGTGACCCCCCTGATCGCCCTGGTGCCGGCGCGCGACTTCCGCACCGGCAAATCGCGCCTGGCCTCGGTTTTGAACGAAGAGGCGCGGGACGGGCTCGGGCGCTGGATGCTGGGGCGCGTGCTCGAGGCCCTGGGCGGGTCGGGCGCGGCGGCGGAGGTGGCCGTCCTGAGCGACTCGCCTGATGTCCTCTCCCTCGCCGGGGAGCACGGAGCGGCCGGGATCCGCTGCCCCGCCCGGGATCTGAACGCCGACCTCGAGGCGGGCCGGGCCTGGGCCCTCGCCCGCGGGGCGGAGGCGCTCCTGGTCGTCCCCGCCGACCTCCCCACCCTCAGGGCCGAGGAGGTCGGGAGGCTGGCCGCCCGCGGGCGGGAGGAGGCCGCCGGGCGGGCGGGGCTGGCCGTCCTCGCCCCCTCGGGCGACGGCGGGACGAACGGCCTCCTCCTCCGGCCGGGGAGGGCGCTCCCCTTCGCCTTCGGCCCGGGGAGCTTCGCCCGCCACTGGAGGGAGGCCGAGGCGAGGAGCCTGCGGGTCCTCCGCTTCGAGAGCCGGGGGTTCGGCCTCGACCTGGACACGCCCTCGGACCTGGACGCTCTCCTCGGCTCGGGCGCGTCGCTTCCGGAGTGGCTCGCGGGGACGCCCCGCTCATGAGGCCGATCCAGATCGTCCCCCTCGCCGGGCTCCCCGAGGTGCGGCCGGGGGACGACTTGGCGGCGCTCCTCCTGGCCGCCCTGCGCGGGGCCGGGCTCCGCCTGGAGGAGGGGGATCTCCTCGTCCTCGCCCAGAAGATCGTGAGCAAGGCCGAGGGGCGCTACCTCCGCCTCTCGGAGGTGGAGCCCTCCCCCGAGGCGGCGGAGATCGCCCGTCGCGACGGCCGCGACCCGCGCCTGGTGGAGGCCGTCCTGCGCGAGTCGAACGAGGTGATCGTGGCCTCGCAGCGGGCCCTCATCGTCGAGCACCGCTCGGGCGCCGTGTGCGCCCACGGAGGGGTGGACCGCTCGAACGTGGCCGAGGGGGAGGACGCCGTGCTCCTCCTTCCGGAGGACCCGGACGCCTCGGCCAGGAGGCTGCGCGAGGCGCTCGCGCGGGAGAGCGGGGTGCGGCCCGCCATCCTCATCGCGGACACCCAGGGCCGCGCCTTCCGCCGGGGGGTGGTGGGGGTGGCCATCGGCTGCGCGGGCGTCCGGCCGGTGGTGGATCTCAGGGGGGTCAGGGACCGGGCGGGGCGGCCGCTCGAGATCACCCAGGTGGCCCAGGCGGACGAGCTGGCCGCGGCGGCCAGCCTGGCCATGGGCCAGGCGGCGGAGGGGGTGCCCGCCGTCCTCATCCGGGGGGCTCCCCTCCGGCCGGGGGAGGAGCCCGCGCGGAGCCTCTACCGCACCAAGGCGGAAGACCTGTTCCGGCACTGATGGAGAGCGCTCCGGCGCGCGGGAGGAAGAGCATGAGAGGAAACCGATGGGCGGCTTGGGCGGCGGGCCTTCTTCTGGCGGGGGCCGCCTGCGCCTCATGGCCCGCGGGCGCCCAGGAGGAGGAGCGGCCCCCCGCCGGGGTCCCCGCGGCCCAGGCGCCCCTCCTCCAGGAGGGGGACTGCTGGCAATACCGCAACATCAACATCAAGAGAGATCTCAACGAGACCGCCCGCTGCGTCGCCCGCGTGCTGGGGGATGGGTACCTCATGGAGACGGCCGGGCGCGTCACCGGCCTGGCGCGCTACGACCGGAACCTCGTCTGGCTCGGCTCCATCGGGGCGGATCGGACCATCCGCCAGCCGGCGCGGAGCGATGTCCCCCTGCGCATGAAGTTCCCCCTCTGGCCGGGGAAGAACTGGACCGACTCCTACCGGGCCATGGACGAGACGCTGGGGGGGTTCTACTCGTTCGCGAACATCTACATCGTGGAGGCGGTCGAGGAGGTGGAGGTGCCGGCGGGGAGGTTCTCCGCCTTCCGGATCAAGCGGATCCGGATGAACCTGGCCAAGGGGGAGGTCGTCGAGGGCTTCACCTGGTACGCCCCGGGGGTCCAGAACGTCGTCCGGATCTGGAACAACTGGCCGGGGGGGACGAACATCGTCCTCTCCGCCTTCCGGCTCTCCGGGGAGCGCGGCTCCTCCGCGACGGGGCCGGCCCAAAAGCCCCCCCCGAACAAGAAGCGGGCGAGCCAGATCCTCGTCCGGGACGAGGCGGCCGCCCGGGAGGTGCTCAGGCGCATCGAGGGGGGCGAGCCCTTCGACGCCCTCGCGCGGGAGTTGAGCGTCGACCCCTCGAAGCGCTTCGGGGGGGACATCGGCTACTACGAGGAGGGCGAGCTCCTGCCGGAGCTGGAGGCGGTGCTCCGCGATCTCAAGGTGGGCGAGGTGGGCGGCCCCGTGAAGACCGGGCGGGGCTACCACATCCTCAAGCGGACGGGCTGAGGGGGCCCTGGCGGGGGGGGGTGGCGGGGCGCCCGATTTCTGCTAAAATCCTCTGACGGCGGCCCAGGGAGCGCCACCCGCATATTCCGGCGAGGACGGAAGAGGCGATGGCCATCCGACTCTCAGGCTCCCATCCTGACCAAGAGGCCCCCGGCCAGGGGGCTGCGGCCTCCCTGCGGGGGCGCGGCGGCCTCTCGGCGGGCCGTCCCTGCCCCTACCTCGGCTCGGCCGAGGGCCGGGGGCTCGCCAACGGGCAGCCCTCGCGGCTCAACCTCTGCTACGCCCAGCCGCGCCGGGAGTGGAGGGGCTTTCGGCGGGTCACCATCCCCCACAGCCGGGTGCACCGGGAGAAGCAGGCCGAGCTTTGCTTCGCGACCTTCACCCAATGCCCCCACTACCAGCGCGCCTCGGAGGAAGCCTCCGGCCAGAGCCCGGCCGAGCGGCCCGACGCGCCCCTTCGCGGGGGGCACAGGATCGAGCGCAAGCGGCTGCGCAAGCGGAGCCGCTCCTCCGGCCGCCTGAGCTTCGCCCTCCCCCAGCGATGGCGAACCGCCGTCCGGTACGGGGCGGCCGCCCTCGCGGCCACCGCCTCCGCCTTCGCCCTGACGGCGTTCATCGCCCTCCAGCCCTCGCAGATGTTCGAATACCTCTTCGAGATGATCCTGATAGACAAGATCCGGACCTCCTTCAGCATGGCCGAGCGCGGCGCAGCAAAGGACGAGGGCCAAGCCGGGGCGGCCGGGATGGCCGCGGGGATGGGCATCAAGAGCGCCGGCGATTTGAAGAACCTGTCCGAGGCCGAGAAGGAGAAGCTCAAGAGCTCCGCCGCGGCCAAGAACCTCTCGGCCGCCGACAAGGCCCGCATCAAGCAGATGATGGGACTCAAGTAGGCGCGCGGGGCCGGCGCGCCCCATCTCCTCCAGCCAAGCGGGAACCCCGACCCCTCGCCACCTCCCGGTGCGGCCCGGCCGCCCGGGGGATCTTTACGGAGACACGAATGCGCCAGGTGGAAATCCTCGACCGCTCGGAGATGATCGACGCCTTGAAGAAGATGGCCCTCCTCCACCCGAAGGAGACCGCCGTCGTCACCGTGGACATGCACCGGGGCCACCTCGACCCCGCCGTGGCCACCATGCCCGCCGACCCTGAGGACGCCCGCCGCGTCATCCGGAAGGCCGAGGAGCTGCTCGCCTTCGCCCGCTCGCGCGGGATCCCGGTGGTGCACGTCAAGCTCGTCTACCGGAAGATCCCGGGCCTGGGGAGCGAGGGGATGAAGAACCCCTTCTGGCGGGCGCTCCACGACATCGCCGACGAGAAGAACCGCCTGACGCCCGGCCGCCGGAGCACCGTGGACAACCACAACATCATGGGCTCGGTTCAGACCGAGATCATCCCCGCCCTCCTGGCCGAGGGAGACTACGTGATCGACAACAAGAAGCGCCTGGACTGCTTCCTCGGCACCGACCTCAAGGGCCTGCTCGACACCCTGGGGGCGAAGACCATCTGCCTCATGGGGATCAACACCAACACCTGCGTCTTGAACACCGCCTTCACGGCGCACAACCTGGACTACCGCGTGGTCGTCCTCTCCGACTGCGTGGCCTCGATGTACGGGGAGGACCTCCACACCCTGGGCCTCCAGAACGTGGCCCGCTGCCTGGGGCTCGTCCTCACGAACGAGGAGTTCATGGAGAAGGTGGGGGAGGCGGTCGAGGGGAGGGGGTAGGGGAGCGAACTCCCCCTTCATTCCCCCGAAAAAATGCAGGCGCGCACGGCCGTGCGCTCCCACAAATGTTCTTCCCACGTGAAGGGCGTCACCCCCCCTCACAGCGTCAGCGCAAATCCCTCGACCAGCGTCCCCGGCGCGGAGCCCCTTGACAACATTTCCATCAAAATGTACATTTCAAACATGTTTGCCCGTGGCCATTGCCCAGCGGGAAAAGGATGAGCCGCGCATACACGCTGGAAATCATCCGCCGGGCGGAGCGGGCACTTGAAGACATCCCGGAACGATCGGAGGTCCATCTCCGGGAAGCCATCCTGCGCCTCGCGGAGAACCCGCGGCCGGCCGGATGCCAGAAGATTCAAGGGCGGAGGAATGTGTACCGCATCCGCGTCGGCGACTATCGGGTGATTTATACAATCGAGGACAAGCAACGTTTTGTGCTCGTTCTTGAAATTGGCCATCGGCGGGAAATCTATCAGAGGCGTCGCAGACGCGCGTAGCGGACAGCGTATGGAGGTTAGAGGATGGACATCAGCACCGTCGAGGCGAGGAGAAACTTCGCCGAGATCATCAACCGCGCCGCCTATGGAAAGGAGCGCGTTGCGCTCAAGCGGCGGAGAAAGATCATCGCCTATGTCGTCCCGGTGGATGACGTGCGGGCGCTCGAGGCCATCGAGGATGAGATCGATGCCGAGGTCGCCCGTAAGGCTCTGGAGGACCTCCGCGCCGGACGGGAAACCGCCCGGCCTTTTGAAGAGGCCATCGCAGATATCGAACGAAAGCGGAAGGTCCGTAAGCGCAAGGCGGGCTAGCAGGAGCGAGGTGCGCCTCCCCCCTACAGCGTCAGGGCGAATCCCTCGACCAGGGCGCCGGGCACCTGGCTGCTCCGCGTCGAGCGCCCGCCGTAGGTGCCGGGGTCGAGGAAGCGCTCGCGCTCGGCCGTGAGGCCCAGCAGGTTCTCCCCCAGGACGCGGTAGGCGCTCTCGTCGAAGCGCATGACGCGGAGGGGCGCCGCGATCTCGCCCCCCTCCACCCAGAAGGTGGCGAAGCGGGTGAGCCCCGTGATGCGGCAGGAGGGGAGGTCGGAATAGTTGAGGTACCAAAGGTCCCCCACCCACACCCCCTTCCCCAGGCGCTCCAGGATCCCGGCCTGGGGGATCTCCCCGGGCGCCATGTCGAGGGATTCTGGCGCCTCGCGCTCGGAGGCCCCGTTGGTCGGGACGCCGTACTCCTTGGCCGAGCGGGGGGAGACAAGGGCCTCCCCGAGGGCGCCCGCCTCGATCAGGGGGACGCGGGGGGCCTTGAGGAAGCCCTGCTCCTGGAAGTCCGGCCCGAAGCCCTCGCCGGGGACCTCGCTCAGGTGGAGGGCGGGGTGAAGGCGCCTTCCCTCCTCGGCCATCTTGAGGAGGGAGCTCCTCTTCGTCCGCCGCGCCCTGAGGCCGAAGCCCCGGTTGGCCACCATGCCGACGAAATCCTCCACGGCGGGGGGGCTGAGGTAGGCCCGGTAGCGGCCCGGCGGGACGGCGCGCTCGGGCCGGGAGACGGCCTCGAGCTCGCGCCCGGCCCCCTCGACGACCCGCCCGAAGGCGGCCGGGTCCCACGCGAAGCCCGCGTAGCGGGCCTTCACCGCCTTGTCGGCCCGGGCGTAGAAGCTCCAGTCCAGGTTGAAGCTCCAGGAGGAGAACCAGTTGCGCTGGCCGAGGGAGTTGGCGAAGCCGGCGTGGACCCCCCCCGCGGCGTAGAGGCCCACCAGGTCCCTCCCCCGGCCCGCCTCGAGGACGGCCTCCACGGCCTGGCCCGCCTCCGGCAGCCCGTTCTCCCCGCGCCTCTCGCTCGAGCGCACCTCCTGGGCGTAGATGAGGTGGGGGTCCTCCGGGAGAAGGGGGAGCATCTCCCGAAGCTCCTTCAGGAGGCGGGAGGCGCGCCGCTCGTCCTCCCCGGCCTCGCCCGAGAGGGTGAGGTCCGCCTGGGCCTGGCGCAGCCCGCGGATGAGCTGGAGGCGAAGGCGCATCTGGCGCACCGCGCCGGCCTGGCGGAGGGCGCTCTTGTTAAAGCGGACGAAGTCGGACTCCTCCCCGGCGAAGTAGCAGGCGGCGATCTCCTCCCCCCGCGCCTGGGCCGCCACCCAGCCGGCCGCGCGCTCGAAGGCCTCCCGCATCCCTACTCCCCCCCGAACACCTCGACCGCCCCGAACAGGCACGCCGGGCTGGCGTGGCCGACGCGGATGGTCTGGTTGGGCTCCCCCTTCCCGCACTCGGGGGTCCCCAGCACCTCGACGGTTTCCCGCCCCCCCACCATCTTGAGGCTCCGCCAAAACTCGGGGGTGACCCCGCGGTAGTTGGGGTTCCGGACCACCCGGGTGAGCCTCCCCCCCTCGATGAGGCGGGCCCACTCGCAGCCGAACTGGAACTTGAGGCGGGAGTCGTCGATCGACCAGGAGCAGTTGGTCCGCATGTAGATCCCCCGCTCGACCGAGGCGATCATCTCCGAGAGGGGCGAGGAGGCGGGCTCGACGTTCAGGTTCGCCATGCGGTCGATGGGGGGGCGCTTCCACCCGGTCGCGCGCGTCGAGGCCACCCCCGGCGCGCCGGAGCGGGCCTGGGAGGTCGCCCCCCCGAGCCCGCGCAGGAGGATCCCCTCCCGGATGAGGTGCTCCCGGCGCGCGGGCGAGCCCTCGTCGTCGAAGGCGTAGCTGGCGAACTCCCCGGGGACGCCGGGGTCGAAGGTGACGTTCATGAGGTCGGACCCGTAGCGGTAGGCTCCGAACATGTCGAGGGTGACGAAGCTCGTCCCCGCGTAGTTGCGCTCGTCGCCGAGGATGCGGTCGATCTCCAGCGGATGGCCGACGGACTCGTGGATCTGGAGGAACATCTGGTCCGGGTCGAGGAGGAGGTCCATCCGCCCCTCGGGGCAGTTGGGCGCCGCGAGGAGCTCCTCGGCCTCCTCCGCGATCCGGGGGGCGGCCTCGCGCATCCGCTCCGCCTCCACCGCCTCCCAGCCTCCCTGGCGCGAGCGCGCGGTGGAGCCCCAGGAGCGGCGCTGCGCCCGGGCGCCCTCGCCCGCCACCGCGACCATGTCGGGCGACACGTAGCGGAAGCGCTGGCGCGCCCGGCCTCCCTCCGAGGTGAGGAAGAGGCGCTCCTCCTCGGTGTAGAGGAGGGAGGCCTCCCAGTCGACGGCGTGCGCTCCGCCCCGCATGCGCTCGCTCAGCCCGCGGAGGAGGTCCACCTTCTCCTCCAGGGGCACCTCGCCCCAAGGGATCCGGCAGGGGCTCTCGTACTCCCCGCGGGGGTTCGGCGGGACGATCCGGGAGTAGTCCACGCAGCTCGCCCGCGCGCTCCGGCGGGCCCAGGCGAGCGCCTCCTCGGCGGCCCGCCGGAGACCCCGCTCCGAGAGGTCCGAGGTGGCCGCGTAGCCCATACCCCCGCCGTCGCGCACCTCGACCATCGCGCCCGCGTCCTCGACGACCGTCACCGGCTGGAGGACGCCCCGCCTGACCGCGAGCTGCTCGCTCCGCTGGCGGACGAGGCGGATCGACCAGAACCCGACCCCAGGAGCGATTTTCGCAAAGCGCTCCGCAGCCCCATCCCACATGCCAGGCCTCCGGCGCGTCCTGCGGAAAATGACAAGGATTTTCGGGCTTTTTCCGCCCGGGGAGACCATCCATTCTGGCACATCTTCCCGGCCAAGAAAAACGCCGCGCGCCCCGGCGGGGCGGGTTCACCACCCCCGCGCCGCCTTGAAGTCCGCCCCCTCTTGGCGGAGCGGCTTGACGGCCTGCTCGCGCGTCTGGAAGAGCGCCCCCAAGCGCGCCCGTGCCGCATCCACGTCGGCTTGAACAAAAGTCCCCGGGACGTTCAGGAAGACGTAGAGGTCCGCCAGGGCGTCCTCGATGAGGCGGAGGAGCCTCGCCTCCTGCATCGAAGGATCCCCCGCCCACTCGGGCGCGAGGGCGTCCTTGATCTGCCGGGCCGTGG
This sequence comes from uncultured Nitrospinaceae bacterium, assembly GCA_964394385.1. GTDB lineage: Bacteria > UBA8248 > UBA8248 > UBA8248 > UBA8248 > CAYMWZ01. The sequence goes on from CAYMWZ010000016.1 coordinate 18,386, forward strand.
CCCGGTCCACGTCGGCGGCGGAGAAGACGGGGACGCCCCCGAGCGCGGCCGGGGGCTCCCAATCGGCGCCGTTACATCTTTGATTGTTGTGAACCGGAGGCGGGACGGGAACCTCGACTGCGCCCGCAGGAGGCTCCGCTCCGCCGTCGAAACCGCCAAGGCTTTTTCCTTCCGCGTCCACAAAGTATCTCGTCATGGCAGCCAAGCCCTCACGATGAGCTTCCAGTTGACGTTGGTCAGCGCTGCGGGGTCACCTACGGTCGCCTGCTCTTGGTGAGCCACGAAGACGTTGGTTTGATTGCCGAACCGGAGGCGGATGTTTGTCGCGTCGAAGCGGACCGTCACGCCCCGATTCATGTTCGTCCCATCCGAGTCCCGGTAGGGGGAAATCAGAATCTCATCGCCCACGGAGAATCCGGCCTCAGCCGTCTGGCACTTGAGCGCAAGCTGGAGGAATTTGGGCGAAGCCCCCAGGCCGTGAGCGAGGGTCAAGGGGCCTCCCGATGTGATGGTCTGCTCGGCCGACTCGAAGACCTTGTGGGTGCCGTCGGTGTTGTGGCGCTCCAGGGCCAGGCGGTTGAGCGTGTCCGCCTTGGTGGGGTGCCCCGCCCCGACCATTTCCTCGGTGTACTGGATTCGCTGATCTGGCATTGCATCCTCCTATCCATAGGCCGCGAAGTCGCGCCTTCCCCCGGCGGGGGCCCCGCCGCCCGCGGTTTTCGATCCGTCGGCCCTCTCCGCCGTCGTGAGGTGGTAGGGCGTCTCCCGAAGCTTGAGCACGAGTGCCTGCTCCCGGAGGTCGGGCGCGACCGAGATCACCTGGCCGATCTGGTTGGCGAGGGGCTCCAGGTCCTCGGTCCTGAGCCAGGGAACCGAGAAGACGACGTAGTCCTCCGGCTCCACCTCCAGGGCGCGGAAGGTCGTGTCCCGGATCGTGACGACGCGGGCCGGGGTCCCGAGGCGCTCGACGATCCGGCGCTGGACGGCCCGGGCCGTCGCGGGATCGCGGACCCAGGCGAGCTCCAGCCGCCCGCCGGGCGGCGGGCGCACCCCGTAGAGCGCCTGGGAGGCGGCTTCCTTCGTGGCGCCTCCGTCGTCGTGGCGCCCCATGCGCCCCTCCGCGAAGCTCTTCCCGTAGAGGAGGGGGACCTGGTTGACGACCGAGTCCCGGCCGGTCTCGGCCTCGACCTCCGCCGCCTCGAAGGCGGGAAGGACCTTGACGGGGAAGATGGCCCCCGTCTCCTCCCCGGCGAGGAACAGGCGCAGCCTCCCGTGGGGATCCACCTCGAAGCGGCCCAAGAAGTCCCCCAACAGCTCCGTCAGGACATCGGCGGGGGAGCGGTCCTCCTGGATGACGCCCGCCGCCCTGTACCCCAGCGCGTGGGCCTCGCCCGCGGCGCGGGAGAGCGCCTGCAGGTCGATGTCCTGGGCCGTGAAGCCCCAGACGTCGAGCATCAGGTCTTCCACGATCCGGATGGGGTTCTCGATGAGGGCGCCCGAGGCGTCCTTCCTCCCCTTGCAGGCGGCCTCCACAAACCCGCTGGGCGCGACCGAGAAGGCCGCCGTCGCGATGACGCCCTGCCCCTGGAAGTCGTTGGCGAGGTTCAAGGTGTAGTCCCCCGACGGAATCTCGCCGTCCCGGTCGAAGAGCCTGACGGAGCCCAGGACCGCGTGGCCCGCGACGCAATACGTCCCCGCACCGCCCGTGTCGATCCGGGGGCAGCGCCAGAGGCCCCGGTCCGCGCCCGCGTCGGCGGTGAGGTCGCCGTAGGCGACGGGGAGGGCCTCCCCCCCGCTCTCGGGCGCGCTGTAGCGCGAGGCCCGCGCGATGCGGTGGGGATCGGCCAGGCGGTCCTTGGTGAGGTCGGCCATGTCGGGTCCTCTATAAAACCCCCTCCCCCTCCGGGGGAGGGCTGGGGTGGGGGAACGCCGGGGCTCTCCCTTCCCCCAACCCCCTCCCGGAGGGAGGGGGAGCAGGTTCTATGTGCCCTCGCACTCGAGCGTCACCGCGTCCCGCCGTTCGACGACCCGGCGCACGGTGAAGGAGGCGAGGGGGATCACGTCGTCCAGGTTCCTTCCGGCGAAGCCCACCCTGACTTCCAGCCTCCCTCCCACCGCGGGCTCCCGGGCGAGGATGCGGCCCATCCTGGGGTGGCCGTCCTCATCCGGCGCGTTCGAGAGGGTGAGGGTGAGGCCCGAGAGCTCCTTCTCGCGGAAGGCGTCGAGGGGGGAGCGCCCGGCCGAGATCCCCTGGGAGAAGCTCCCCCCGTCCAGGACCCAGTCGTGCACCCCCAAGAGAACCTCCGAGCCCTCCCCCGCCTTGGCCGAGCCGTCGGCCAAGAAGGTGCCGTCCGCGAAGCGGACCCGCCCCGAGGCGCCGATCAGGGCGTCCGGGGGGAGCGTGCGGCTGAAGACCCTGAGGCCGTTGGCGTTCGTCAGGTGGAAGAGCACGAGCGCCCGCCTGCCCTCCCCGTGGGCCGCGAGGTCTTGGATGGC
>CAYMWZ010000017.1:0-20159 GCA_964394385.1 uncultured Nitrospinaceae bacterium
GGCCATGTAGTTGCCCAGATGCTGGATCTCGTCCTCCGCCATCTGCTTGAGGACCTTGGCCGCGAGTTCCTCTCCAACGTTCAGCAAGAGGACGGCGGCCTTCTCCGATCCGCTGAGCTTGTCCACAGATGACGCTCTCGCCATGTCCTGCTCTCCCATCGCCCCAAGCGGAAGCGCCAGCGCCAAACCGGCCGGGCGCTTCCGGCGGACCCGGCTTACCGCTCCTTCATCCAGCCTCGCAACAGGTCGGCCGTATACTCGGGGCTCTTCGACACGAACTCATAGACCTCCTCGTAAGTCTTCCTGGCCTCTTCCGCCTCAAGCTGCTGAGGCGTCTTCTCGGGCTCGCGGGCCGCCTCGAGCGCGGCCATCATCCCCGCCGGCAGAGGAAGGCCCTCGGGGCCGACCGGCAGGCCCTCCCGACGGGCCGCCGCCCCCAACTCCACGGAGGAGACCCAGTTCAGGAGCGGGCGCACCACAAAGATGAAGATCAGCGCCAAGGCCACGACGCCGAGAGCATACTTGACCAGGGTGAGGATAAACGCCTGCTGGGCGGCGGCAGCCAACGCCACACCGTCGGGGACAGTTTCCTGGAAGGGGACCGAGACGATCCGGACCGTATCGCCCCTCTGGGTGTTCAGGCCGATGGCCGCGCTCACGAGGGCGGTGAAATTGTCGATCTCGGCCTGGCTGCGCGGCTGAAACCGGGGCGGGGCGCCTTCGGCTCCCGGAGTGTAGGTGCCATCCACCATGACGGCAGCCGAAACCCGCCGCACGTCGCCCCTGGGCTCGACGACGCGCTCGACGGTCTTGTCGATCTCGAAGTTGACGGTTTCGCTGACCCGGGAGCTCTTCTGGCTGGACTGGCCTGCCTGGGCCTGGGCGACCCCGGCCCGCTCGCTGGGGGGGACGTTGGCCTGGACGCCCGGCACCCCGCCGGCGCCGACCTGGCCACTCTCGCTGCTCTCCTTGACCCGGCGCTCGCTCCGGACAACCTGCTTATCCGGATCGAAGAGCTCTCGCGTCCGCTCCACCCGCCGCATGTTCAACTCCGCATCCACGCGGGCGACAGCGCGGCCTGGGCCCACCACCTTGGCCAGCATGGATTCAATGCGGCTCTCAAGCCGCCGCTCCAAGGAGGCCTTGAACTCCATCTGGGAGGCAGTGAGAAATTGCTCCTCCGAGTCGGGCCGGCCACCCGCCAGCACGTTCCCGCGGGTGTCCACCACCGTGACGTTCTTCGACTCGAGCCCCTCGACCGCGCTCGCAACCAAATGAACTATAGCGTTCACCTGGTTTTTGGGCAAGGTGGCCCCTCCGGCCAGGTTGACCACGACCGAGGCGCTGGGGGCGCGCTGCTGCTCGGCGAACAAAGACCGATCGGGCATCACAATATGGACCCGAGCGGACTCCACGGTCCGAATTTGGGCGATCGTCCGCGCCAACTCCCCCTGGAGGGCCCGCAAAAAGTTGACCCGCTGGACGAAATCCGTCACACCCAGGGTGGAGCGGTCAAAAATCTCAAAACCCACCCCTCCCCCGGCGGGAATCCCCTCCTCGGCCAGCGAGAGGCGCGCCTCGTGGACCTGGTCCGAGGGAACCATGATGACCCCCCCTCTCTCGTCCATTTGGTAGGGCACGCGCTTCTCCCGGAGCCGGTTCACGATCGCTGCGGCGTCGCTCTGGGAGAGGCCGGTGTAGAGCACCTGAAAGTCGGGCTGGCGCGCCCACATCATGAGACCGACGAGGGAGGAAACCACCACGCCCAGGAAAATCAGCACGGCGGTCCGCCGGGAGGCGGGCATGTCGGCGATGAGCTCGCGGAACTGGTTGACAAGATGGAGCAGCATGTTTCCCATCGCTTCCTCTCCTGCCCGGGCGGGCCGCGCGGCGCGGCCTCAGCCGGCGCGCGCGCCGGGACGCTACATCTGCATCCGGGTGATCTCTCGATAGGCTTCGATGGCCTTGTTCCGCACCTGATTGAGAAAGCGGAACGAGATGTTCGCCTTCTCAAGGGCGATCATGGTCTCGTGCACGTTGCGGCTCTCCCCGGAGAGGAGCGCCCGGCTTTGCTGGTCCGCCTGGATCTGGAGGTCGTTCGTCGCCGAGAGCATCTCGGTGAGGAGCCGGCCGAAGGCGGGGTCCGCCAGGCCATTTTTCGCAGGCTCGCCCAAGGGGGCCTTGGCGCCCACCGGGGAACTTCCGGCAACGGGCGGCTGGGAAACCGGGTGAAGGTCGATGTTGGCCACGTCTCATCCCCCCAAAAATTATCTTCCGATGGTCAACGCCTTGTTCACCATGGACTTCCCGGCGTTGATGGCGGTCACACCCGCCTCGTAGGAACGCTGGGCGTCCATCATCCCCACCATCTCGGTGATCACGTTGACGTTAGGCATGGAGACGTAGCCCTCCTTGTCGGCCTCGGGGTGGGCAGGGTTGTAGACCCGGCGGGGGGGGCGGGCGTCTTGGACGATTTGGGTGACCTGGACGCCCTTGAGCTCCCGCTCCAGTTCGTTCTCGAAAAAGCTCGCCCGGCGAACCTCGGGACCTTGCAGCTCCCCCACCCCCACCGGCCGGAAATAGACGTCCTTGCGTCGGAAAGGCCCGCCCTCTGGGGTCTGGGTGGTGTTGGCGTTGGCCAGGTTGGCGGCGATGACGTTCATGCGGATCCGCTGGGCGGTCAGCCCGGAGGCGCTGATTTGCATCGCCTGAAAAAGGTCCATTACGGGTTCCCTCCCTCGGTGACGGCGAACTTGAGACTGGCGAAGAGGCGGGCCAGCACTTCGGTTTCGGATTGGTACAACAAGCTGTTTTCGTTCAATTTGTACATCTCCGTGTCGATGGACACCGTGTTCCCGTCGAAGGTCGCCATGGCGGAGCGGGCCGAGGCGACTTCGGGATCCGAGCGCAATACATCAACGCTGCTCCCACCCTCCAGGTGCTTCTCGTTGGTTTTCACAAGAGCGATCCCCGTCTCCGTGGCGAGAGCATCCCGGAGGACCACCTCAAAATTCACGTCCTTGCTCTTGTACCCGGGAGTCTCGGCGTTGGAGATGTTGGTGGTGACGAGGTTGTGTCGCATGGAGCGAAAATCCAACGATCGCTCATAGGCAAACATGGTGTCGCTAAAAAGCCTTGGGCTTGGCACCGTCTCTGCCCTCCTCTCTCCGCCCAGATTGCCCGGGCGCTCCAATGGCACACGGGCGGATCGAGCAATTCCCGTACCAACCGGCGAAACCGATTTTCCCGGGCGAAAAAAACAAGAAGATACAATCAATTCAATGAATTAACGGACCCCTTCGGCGGGCGGTGGGTCACGCTTTCCGTCAAATCCGCAGGGCGGGGATGGAGGCCTTCGTCAGGAAATTGACCGGGGGGGCCCGGTCCCGAGGCGGGCTAAGGCTCGTACTCTTTGAGCTTGTTGCGGAGGGTGCGAATGCTGATGCCGAGCAACTCGGCGGCCCGGGTCCGGTTGTCGCTCACGCGCTCTAACGTGGAGAGGATGAGGCGGCGCTCCATCTCGTGGACCGTGAGGCCGACCATGAGGTCGCCCGCTGCCTCCTCCCCTCCCCCCCCGCTCCGCTCCCGAGGCACTTCGTCCAGGAGAAGGTGTTCCACGCGCAACTCCTCCCCCGGCGCCAGGACCACCGCCCGCTCGATGGTGTTCTCCAGCTCGCGCACGTTGCCCTGCCAGGGGAGCCTCCCCAAGGTTTCATAAACAATCTTGGGAATATTCGCTATATTCTTGTTGTTCCGCATGTTGTGCTTTTTAACAAAATGGTCCACCAGAAGCGGAATGTCCCCCTGCCGCTCCCTGAGAGGGGGGACGTTGAGGGGGATGACGTTCAGGCGGTAGTAGAGGTCCTCCCGGAATTTCCCCTCCTCGATCTGCTTCTGGAGGGGCCGGTTGGAGGTGGCCACGACGCGCACGTCCACGGGAACCGGCCCCTGGCCCCCCAGCCGGTCCACCGTCTGCTCCTGGAGGACCCGCAGCAGCTTCGCCTGGAGGTGAAGGTCCATCTCCGTGACTTCGTCCAGGAGGATGGTGCCCCCTTGAGCCAGCTCGAACTTCCCCAGCCGCCGGGAGATGGCCCCCGTGAAAGCCCCCTTCTCGTGCCCGAAGAGCTCGCTCTCGAGGAGCGTCTCCGGCAGGGCGGCGCAATTGACCGCCACGAACGGCTTCTCCCTCCGCGGACTCTGCTGGTGAATGAAGCGCGCGACCATCTCCTTTCCCGTGCCGCTCTCCCCTTGAATGAGGACGGAGGCCTTTCCGGCGGCCGCCTGCTCCGCCAGCTCCAGGACGCGCCGGAAGCGGGGATCCCCCGTGATGATGGCCAAGGGAGACGATCCATCCTTTCCGCCGAGAGGGAGGGAGCCGCCCGGCGGGGAGAGCGCCTGCTCCACGAGCAGACCCAGCTTCTCGCTCTCAAGGGGCCGATGGAGAAAATCCCAGGCGCCTTCCTTGATCGCCTCCACGGCGAAGGCGACCGAGGGCGCCTGGGAGGTCATGACCACGCGGGCTGCGGGCTGCCGGGCGAGGATCTTGCGCAAGAGGTCCAGCGCGTCGTAGTGGGGAGAGCCCGCGTCCAAGAAGATCAAATGCCCTCCCCCGCGCCCGAGGGAGGTCAGGAGGTTCGCGGCGCCTTGCAGGCGGAGCGGGTTGTGGCCCCGCTCCCGGATGCAGGTCTCCACCTCGGCCGGAAACACCTTCTCTGAGCCGACCAGAAGGACTTCAACCAAGCGACCACCTCATGAGCGAGCGCCACGGCGCGGAAGGCTCAATTCCTCGCGGTCTCCCGCAAGACCTCCTCCAGCCGGGAGAGGTTCCGCCGATCCCATGCCTCGCTCTCCGAGCGGACGCGGTTCACATCCCGCCAGAAGGGATTCGCGCCTTCCGCCACGGCAGCGGCGCCGGCGGGCGAGGCGCTGGCCCGCGCGAGGTTGAGCTCGTCCTGGATTCGCGCGATCCGGTGAAAGGCCCAGCCGGAAAGGTCGCTCTTGGGGAAAAACTCCAGCGCGCTCTTGTAGGCCATCAGAGCGCTCAACCAGCGGCGGCTCTCATAGAGGATGTCCCCCAGCCGGTAGCTCGCCTGCTCCAAGGAGAAAGGCTTCACCGAACCCGCTATCTCGGGGTAGAGCGCGATCGCCTTCCGCATGGCCTCCACCGCCTCGCTGTAGAGGCCAATCTGGGAGCTGGCTTCGGCGAGCAGGAAGAGCGAGCGGCCGCGGATCTCGTTGTCCAATTCCCCGCCGAGGGCCTCCTTGAGGAGAACGGCGGCGGAGCGGGGGTCGCGCTCCACCCATGCGATCTCGCCCTGGATCGCGCGCACCGAGGCCAGCCGCCCGCTCCGCGGAAACGCATTCACGAAGCGCGTTGCCAACGCCTTGGCCTTGGCCCGGTCGCCGGTGAGGAGGGCGGCATGGGCGAACCGGAAGAGGACCTCATCCCCGACGGCGACGACGCCCTCCGGCTCCGACAGAATCTCTTCGAACATTTTTCCGGCCTGCTCGTAAAGACCCAGCCGCATGTAGCTCTCCCCCACCTCGAGCATCGTCTTGTAGGGGTTGGCCTGGCGGGTCACGGGAGTCGGCACCTTGGAGCGGAAGACGGCGTAGGTTTGAACCGCCCTCAGAAACTGACGCCTCTGATAGAACCGGCTCACCTGGTCGAAGTGGGCCTTCGCCATGAGGAAGTAGGCGTTGTTGATGAGCTGCGAGGCGGGGTACTTGATGAGGAACTCCTCGACGGTGGCGATCGCCTTTTGGATTTCCCCCCGCTTCAGGTGGTAGCTGGCAATCCGCAGAAGAGCGACCTCGGCCAGCTGGTGGGTGGGTGCCAGTTCGATGACTTTTTTGTAACCATCCAGCGGATTCCGCAGCGCCTCGAGGGGGAAAATGTGACTTTCAGGAAGCTTGACCTCCTCTTCAACGGCCATGTCCGCAATCCGGATGAGAGAGACCAAGCCGCCTTCGGAGAGGGGGTATTTATCGAGGACGCGGGAGTACACCTTCAGCGCGTCCTCCCGCCTTCCCTCCCGGTGGTAGAGGTCCCCGAGGCGCGCAAGCGCCCGGTTGGTGAATTCGTTCGACGGATCGATGTTCACCATCCGGAGATAGGCGTCGGCGGCTCGGGCGAAACGACGGGTCTGAAACAGGGTCTCGGCATAGTTGTAGAGATGGTCGCCGTGCAGCCGGAGAAAATCGGGCCAGCGCTTGTCGCCGCTTTCAAACTGCTCAAGCGCCCGGGGGTAGAACCCCTGCCGGAATAAGGCGTCGGCGATTCCAAAGTGGGCCTCCCGCTCGCTCGGGGAACCCTTGTAGTTTTTCAAGACTTTCTCGAACTCCACGATCGCGCTCCTCGGGTCGCCCAACTCGACGTAGCGCTTGGCGATCTCGATCTGCGCCCGCGGGGCCAGCGTGCTGGTCGGCGCCTTCTCCAGCAAGGTGCGGAAGGCCACCTGGGCCTCGGCGGCGCGCTTTTGCGCCTGATACGCCTGTCCCATGCGGAAATAGGCCATGGGCATCTGGGGAGCCTGGGGATAGCGCTGTAGGGCCAGCTGGTAGATGGCAACGGCGTTCATGTACTCGGCGGGGACTCCCGTGGTGGCGATGAAAAAATGGGCGTCCGCCAGCATGTAGATGGCCCGCTGGTGTTCGGAATGCTCGGGGAATTTCTCGACGAACCGGGCGAGCAAGGGGAGGGCCCGGACGTAAAGGCCCCGCTGGAAATCTCTGAGGGCGAAGCGGAAGAGGAGAATGGGGTCGTTCTCCAGCTGCTCCGCGAGCGAAGGCCCCTGATCGGCAGGGGCAGAGGGGCCGGGTTGCGCCTCGCCGCCCCAGGCGGGGGACATCCACCCCCAGAAGACGAGCGCCCCCCCGAGGGCCAAGACGGCGATGGCCCCTCCGGGGGCCGGGCGGAAGCTCCCCTCCCGCGTCAATGCTCTCATCCGCGCCTCCTGCGCTTTCAACCCGCCCCACCCTCCCCGAGCGGAGAGGAGCCCAAAAACGGCTCTCAGTCGGTCCTCGCGCCCTCCAGCGTTTTCTTCTTCAACTTCTCTACCAGCGTGGTCCGGTTCAGCCCGAGCAACTGGGCCGCCCGGTTCTTCACCCCCCTGCTCTTCGCCAGCGCCCTCTCGATCAGCTGATTCTCGATCCGCTCCATGACCGCCCTCAGATCGATCCCCTCCTCCGGGATGTCGAGCTCCCCCACCCCCGCCGGGGCATCCGGCGACCCTCCCGCTCTGCGGAAGCGCTCGGGGAGATCCTCCAGGAGGAGCTCGGGCGCCTCCGCCAAGATGCCCATGCGCTCGATGAGATTTTCGAGCTCGCGCACGTTCCCCGGCCAAGGGTAGGCACAAAGCGCCGCCAGGGCGTCCGGGTGGACGGAAGAGAGAACGGTCATGTTCTTCTCCCGGAACCTCTGGAGAAAGGAATCAACCAAAAGAGGAACGTCCTCTTTGCGCTCTCTGAGCGGAGGAAGATGCACCGGGATCACGTTGAGCCGGTAGAACAGATCTTCCCGGAAATCGCCCGAGGCGACCGCCTTTTCCAGGTCCCGGTTGGTGGCGGCGACGATCCGCACGTCCACCCGAATGGTCTTCGACCCGCCCACGCGCTCGAACTCGTTCTCCTGGAGGACGCGGAGAAGCTTCACCTGAAGCTTCGGGCTCATCTCACTCACCTCATCCAGGAAAATCGTCCCCCCGTGGGCCATCTGAAACCGGCCCTCCCGGGCCGTCGTGGCGCCGGTGAAGGCGCCCTTCTCGTGGCCGAAGAGCTCGCTCTCGAGCAACTCCTCGGGAATCGCCCCGCAATTGACAGGAATGAGGGGGCCCTTCGACCTCTTGCTGGATTGGTGGATGGCCCGGCAGACCAGCTCCTTGCCCGTGCCGCTCTCCCCCGTGATGAGGATGGTGCTCGAAGTCGCGCTCACCTTGGAGATGAGATCGAAGACTCTTCGGATCGGGGGGCCTTTTCCCAAAATTCCGTGAAAGCCGTTGCTCTCTGTCCCATCGGCGGGGGGCAGGTCGCGAGGAATGAAATTCTCTGCCAAGCTCAGAAGCCTCTCCGGCACGGCGCCATCGGCCCCCGGCCACGGCTCGTACTCGCTCGCTCCCGCCTTGACGGCTTGGACGATGCGGCCGAGGTTCCGCCCCTCCGACGTGCAAACGATGGGCAAGCCCTCGCGCGCAATGCGCATCACCTGGATCCCCTCAAGGAGGGCGCGGTAGGAATCCTCGGGGAGCCGCTCGGAAATCGAGCAAAAAACCACATCTGCCCTGCGGAGGGCCGCTCCGGACGGATCCAGGCGCTCGACGCGCTCCACCTCAAAGCCCCTTGCGGACAGGGCCCGGCGGAACGCCTCGGCGGTATCCGGTTCGTAGCCACAGGCGACCGCCCATTTGACGCCCATGACCCCTCCCTCACCGAAGGATGCCAAATCATCCACACGAATATGGCCGGAATATAACACGAATCGCCTCAAAGAGTGTCAAAAAAATGACCTCACCATCCCTTTGAATTCATCTCTCATCCTCCTGGAATCTAATATCGTGAATAAAAACAATTGGTTAAAAGTTAGCTCCATCTGCATGGTCAAGCCTTTGGAGGATACTCTCTCCTTCAAGGGCAAAAATTGGACCACAACAGGTCCGCCATAATTAAGACGCTCAAATTCCCAAAAATCGTCAAAAATCCTCCAAAAGGCACCATATGCTTCCTTTTCAGGGTGGCCGTCGGCAAAACTGCCCCCTCTCCCCCTGGAATGGGGGGGGCGGCCCCCTCTCGCGTGCGGGGCCCCGCCCTAAAAGTTCACCCTGTCGGACCCTCCGTCCTCTTAGGACTTTGGTCCAAAAGGTTTCGTCTTGACACTCCCCAGCGGGGTTGGTAGGTTGCGGCCCCGTGACAAAAGCCCAGAGGGGAAAGAGGAGGCGCAAGCGTGACCTCTCGCCCCTCCTCTGAACACCCAGCCCCATCTTCTCCGGATTCGGGCGCCAAATCGCGAGAGAAGCCTTTTTTGAAGAGCGTGCGTCAGCTCCGGGCGGCGTCCCTGGGGTGGAACTTCGTCGCGGCTCCCCTCGTCGGGGGCGCCATGGGGTATGGGGTGGATTGGCTCATCAGTTCCTACCCCTGGGCCATGATCGCAGGCCTCATTCTGGGCTTCGTCTCCGCCTTCATCGAAGTGCTCAGGAGCGCGCGCTGAGTGGAAACCCCTCCCATCGCCCCTCAGCCGGGGCCCTCTGCGGTATTGAGGCGGATTGAGGCCACCGGCTGGGCCATTCTCTGCATCCTCTGCCTGGGAACCTTGGCGGCGCTCCCCCCCGCCCACGCGGCCGGGCTGGCCCTGGGGGGCCTCTTGGCGCTGGGGAATCTCCGCCTGATGGACCTCTACTTCGCCCGAATCCTCCGGCGCCAGGGAGCGCGCCCCCGCTGGTGGCACCATGCCCTCTACGCGGCCCGCTTCTTCGCGCTCCTGGGGGCCCTGGCCGCCCTCCTCGCCTGGGGCCGGGCTCCCGTCCTGAGCGTCGTGGTGGGTCTCTCCGTTCCCCTGATGGCCATCTCCCTCTACGGGGCGCGCGCCGCCCTCAGGGGGGGAGCCGCGGCCAGGGTCTAGCGCATGGAAAAATTCCACCCGTTTCTCTATCTGGACCTCATCCCGGGCTTCGGCGAATACCCCAACGTCATCTACAGCTGGGTGGTGATGATCTTCCTCATCGTCGCCTCCCTGCTCGTGACCCGGGCCCTCCAGACCATCCCCTACGGAGGCCAGAACGTCTTCGAAGCCCTCTTCGAGGCCGTCGCCAACTTCATGGAGGGCACCCTCGGGCCGGAGGGGAGGCCCTACTTCCCCCTCGTGTTCACCCTCGGCGTCTACCTCTTCTTGAGCAACGTGAGCGGCATCCTGCCCGGGTTCATGTCCCCCACCAGCAACGTGAACACGAACATCGGCTGCGCCCTGACCGTGTTCTTGGCCACCCACTACGTCGGCTTCAAGAAAGCCGGGATCGGCTACCTCAAGCACTTCACCGGTCCGATCATCTGGCTCGCCCCCCTCATGGTGCCCATCGAGCTCATCTCCCACTTTGCGCGTCCGCTCTCCCTCACCCTGCGCCTCTTCGGCAACATCACGGGGGAGGACCTCGTCCTGGCCGTCCTGATGCTCCTGTCTCTGCAAATCTTCCTGCCGATCTCCTGGGCCATGCAGCTGTTCGCCATCTTCGGAAGCTTCATCCAAGCCTTTGTTTTTGTCCTCCTGACCATGATATACATCGCCGGTTCGCTGGAAGGCCACGACCACGATGAGCATGGACACGAGGGCGCGCACGCCCACTAACGTCGGCGTCCGGCCGAAACCAACTTCGAGGAGAAGGAACGGATGAAACGTCTGGCATTGATAGGTCTCTCGCTCACCGCCCTTGTGGTCATGGCAACCGACGCCCTTGCGGCCGCGGCGGAGGGAGCCGCTGCAGCCGAGGTGCTGAAGTGGAGGGTCATCTCCTCCTCCTTCGCCCTGGCGATCGCCGCGGCGGCCGGCGCCATCGGCCAAAGCATGAGCATTTCGAGCGCCCTTGACGGAACGGCCCGCAACCCCGGGGCGGGCGGCGACCTCCGCGTGTCGATGATCATCGGCCTCGCCCTCATCGAGTCGCTGGTCATTTATACGTTCGTCATCTGCCTCATCATCATTCTCGGATAAAGGGGCGGCTCAAGCCGCGCGGAGGGGGTGGCCAGAGGGCCGCCTCCTCCCGCCTCCGAGCCTCCACCCTTCGGCAGCGCAGAATGGTTTCAAGGGTCGGCAAACCGAAGGCGATGATTCCGGGTTCCCCCGCCCGCGGCGCCCCGCCCCCCCGGCCCCGCGGGAAGATCCCCAAAAGCGCCCTGGCGCGCCTTCCCGCCTACGCGTCCGCCCTGCAATCCTTGGCGGAGGAGGGGGTCCGCCTCGTCTCCCCGGCCGAGCTCGCGGGGTGGTGCGGCTTCAGCCCGGCCCAGATCCAAAAAGACCTGGCCCACTTCGGCGAGCTCCGCCTTCGCGGCAAGGGGTACCCGGTCCAGGATCTCCTGGAGCGGCTCAAGAAGTTCATCGAACCTAAAGGGAAAATCCCCGAGGCAACGGTCAATCGCCTCTCCACCTACGGGCGGATCCTCAACCGGATCGACCGGGAGGGAGTCCGCGTCATCTCCTCCGCGGAGCTTGCCCGGCGGTGCGGCCTCAACCCGGCCCAGATCCGGAAGGACCTGGCCTACTTCGGCGAGTTCGGCGTCCGCGGCAAAGGATACGACGTCAAGGATTTGAAGGAGAACCTGAAAAAGATCCTCGGCGTCACCCGGATCTGGAGAGTCGCCCTCGTCGGCGCAGGAAACCTCGGTTCCGCCCTTCTCTCCTACAAGGGGTTCCTCGCCCACGGTTTCACCATCGACGCAGTATTCGACAAAGATCCGGAAAAAGTGCAGGCGCTCAAGCCCGGCTCCCCGCCCGTCCGTCCCATGGACCGGCTGGCCCAGGTCATCCGCGAAATGGACATCCGGATTGCCATCGTGGCCGTGCCGAGCGAAAACGCCCAGGGCGTGGTGGGTCAGCTCGTCGAGGCGGGCGTCACCGGGATCCTCAACTTCGCCCCCATCCAGCTCACCGCCCCCCCGCATGTCAGGGTCCTCAACGTCGACCTCGGCAGCGAGCTCGAACACCTGGCCTACCACCTCTCGAAAACCGGAAGGGGCTGAGCAGAGGGATGGCCTCGCCCGCGCTCAGGGAATGGGTCCTGGGAATCGACATCTCCGCCGCGGAGGGGGAGGTGGCCCTCCTAGACCGCGGGGGGAGCGAATCGCGGGTGGTCCCCCTCGACCCCTCGGTCCGCGGCGCCCGCGCCCTCCTCCCCGCATTGGCGCACCTCCTGGAAATGGGCGGAGCCGACAGAGAGGCGATCGCCGGGGTGGGGGTGGCGCTCGGCCCAGGCGCCTTCACCGGCCTCCGGGTGGGCTTGGCCACCGCCAAGGGACTCGCCCTGGGCCTCGAGCGCCCTCTTTATGGATTCTCATCCCTTGAGGCCATGGCGCTCTCTGCATGGGACTTGTGGGAAGCCACGGAAGAAAGAACTCCCCCCGCCTGGGTTCTCCCCTACCGCGACGCACGCCACGGGGAGGTGTTTTGGGCTCTTTTTGGCCCCGCCGCCCCCGATGGGGAGTTCCTCCGGCCCCTGCGGGCGCGGGACGACCAGGTGGCCCGACCCGAGGAGATCCCCATCCCCGCCAAGGGCGCCCTTTTGTTGGCGGGGACGAGGGAGGATCTCCCGGCACCCTGGAGGCGGGAGGTCCTGGGCCCTCGAGCGCGCCACTTCGAGATGAAAGCGGCCGCGGGGGCCGTCGCCCGGCTCGCCCGGGAAGCCCTCGAGCGGGGGGAGCCACCCGCCCCGGCGGATCTGGAGCCCCGCTACGGGAGAAAGCCCCGGGCCCAGACCCAATGGGCAGTTCCCGAGGGTTGACCCTAAAGGGGGTTTTTCGTAATGT
Organism: uncultured Nitrospinaceae bacterium; assembly: GCA_964394385.1. Lineage (GTDB taxonomy): Bacteria > UBA8248 > UBA8248 > UBA8248 > UBA8248 > CAYMWZ01. The sequence goes on from CAYMWZ010000017.1 coordinate 12,505, forward strand.
CTCACAAAGGGAATCCACAGCATTTTGAGGGGAAAAACCGCACCCTCGGGCCCGCGCCTGGGGGGATGTTTCGGCAATCAAACGATTGGATCGTAGGGGGACCGCTTCATGGCTATCGGCGAGAGGGCAGAGGCCCAGGGTCAGGGCGCAGCATCCGAAAATGAGGAGTACCTCCGGCTGAAATCCGAGCACAGCCGGCTGGACCAAAGGCTCCACGCGCTCGAGAGCGTCCGCTACCCCACCCCCGAGGAGGAGCAGGAGATCAAAACCCTCAAAAAGCAAAAACTCGCCCTGAAAGACCGGATGGAGCAGGTTCTCAAAAACCCCTAAAGGCCCGCAAGACGGGGCCGATCAGGTATTTAGCCGACCGGCCTTGACGGGCGGCCAGGAGGATACTAAGATCCGCCGATTGGGGGCCGACCCGCTCTTTCTGGGCGGGCGCCCAGTCGATCATTAGGAATTGGGCCATATGGATCCAAGAGCCGTTTCGCGGACGAAGGAGTCTGTCGTAGGTGGGGGGTGGGGTGCCTTCACGCTCCGCCCCCTGATTATTCCCTAGCGAACCCGCGAAGCGGCATCTCGGATCAACTCCATCGCCCGGGCGGCGGACATCCTGCCCGGGCGGAGAGGATATGGCCTTGACGACGAAGTCCAAACACCCCACCCGGCTCAAAACTCCGAATCTCTCCGGTGCCGAGATCATCTACCGAAGCCTCGAGCGCGAGGGGGTAAAGTACGTCTTCGGCCACCCCGGGGCGATTCTCCTCACCCTGCTCGATCTGTTCCTCAAGCGGAGCCAGATCAAGCACATCCTCACCCGCCACGAGCAGTGCGCCGCGCACATGGCGGAGGGCTACGCCCGCGCCAGCGGCCAAGTGGGCGTCTGCCTCACCACCTCGGGGCCGGGGGCGACCAACCTCATCACGGGCATCGCGGACGCCTTCATGGATTCCATCCCCATCGTCTGCCTGACCGGACAGGTTTCCACCTTCATGGTCGGAAACGACGCCTTCCAGGAGGCGGACATCGTGGGGATGACCCGCACGATCACCAAGCACAACTACCTCGTCAAAACGACCGAGGAGCTGCCCACCGTCCTCCAGCAGGCCTTCTACATCGCGCGCACCGGCCGGCCCGGGCCGGTCCTCGTGGACATGCCCAAGGACGTCATCCTGGGCCAGGCCCCCTTCGAGGTGCCTGAGGCGGTCGACATCCGGGGCTACAAGCCCACGACCCGGGGGCATCCCCGCCAGATAGAGCGGGTGGCGGAGGCCATCCATGAAGCCAAGCAGCCCATCCTCTACGTGGGCGGGGGCGTCATCCACTCCGAGGGCCACGCCGAGCTGCTCAAGCTCGCCGAGACGGCGGACATTCCGGTGACCTACACGCTCTTGGGGGCGGGCTCCTTCCCGAGCGCGCACGAGCTCTCCCTCGGCATGCTCGGAATGCACGGAACCGCATACGCGAACTACGCCGTCTGCGAGTGCGACCTGCTCATCGCGGTGGGAGCCCGCTTCGACGACCGGGTGACGGGCAAGGTCTCCGAGTTCGCCTCGCGTGCGAAGATCGTCCACATCGACATCGACCCCACCGCCATCGGGAAGAACAAGCACGCCGACATCCCCGTGGTGGGGGACGCGCGACAGGTGCTCCACGAGTTGAACAAGCTCGCCAAGCCCCAGAAGCGCCCCCTGTGGCGCAAGCGCGTCGACCGCCTGAAGGGAGAGTACCCCCTCGCCTTCGAATCCCAGGCCTCCCCCATCAAGCCCCAGGAGGCCATCCTCACCCTGAGCCAGGAGGTGGGCGACAAGGCGATCATCACCACCGAGGTGGGCCAGCATCAGATGTGGGCGGCCCAGTTCTACAACTTCACCTTCCCGCGCCAGTTCATCTCCTCGGGTGGGCTGGGCACCATGGGTTTCGGTTTCCCGGCCGCCATCGGCGCCGCCCTCGCCCGGCCAGACAAGCTCGCGATCGACATCGCCGGAGACGGCAGCTTCCAGATGGTCCTCCAGGAGATGGCGACCGCGGTTCAGTACGGGATCCCCGCCAAGGTCTTTCTCCTGAACAACGCCACCCTGGGCATGGTCCGGCAATGGCAGGACCTCTTCATGGACAGGCGCTTCAGCGAGGTGGACCTCTTGGCCTCGCCCGACTACGTCAAGCTAGCCGAGGCTTTCGGCGCCTCGGGGCTGCGCGTCACCGAGAGAGACGATCTCCGCCCGGCCATTCGCAAGATGATCGAGACGCCGGGCCCCTTCATCCTGGACGTGGTGGTTGACCCGGACGAGTTGGTCTTCCCCATGGTTCCCGCAGGCGCGGCGACCAAGGACATGATCGTCCGGGACGGAAGGAAGAAGTCCCTTCGCGGCAAGCTCAGCGCCTTGCCCGACAACTAGGAGGATTCGGCCGTGGAGCTGACAGGGGCGCAAATCGCCATCGAGGAACTGAAGGCAGGCGGGGTAGAGATCGCCTTTGGCATCCCCGGCGGCGCCATCATGCCCTTCTACGACGAACTCCTCAAAGCGGAGTTCCCCCACATCCTCACCCGCCACGAGCAGGGAGCCGCTCACATGGCGGACGGCTACGGGCGGGTGACCGGCAAGCCCGCCCTCGCGGTGGCCACCTCGGGGCCCGGGGCAACCAACCTCGTCACCGGCCTCCTCACCGCGCACATGGACTCGGTACCCATGATCGCGCTCACGGGCCAGGTCCCCACCTCGATGATCGGCACCGACGCCTTCCAGGAGTCGGACATCTACGGCTGCTCCATCCCGGTGACAAAGTACAACTGGCTCATCAAGGACATCCGCCACGTCCAGCGGGTCGTGCGGGAGGCCATCCGGGTGGCCACCGCCGGCCGCCCCGGGCCCGTGCTGGTCGACCTGCCCAAGGACATCCAGAACGCCCGGTGCGAGTACGCGCCCGGCCGGCCGGCGGAGAACTCTCTCCCGGCCGTGCGCACGTTCCCAGAGCCGGACATGGCCCAGATCGAAAAACTCCTCGAAGCCATCGAGCGCGCCGAGCGGCCTGTCATCCTGGCCGGCGCGGGGATCGTCAAGGCCGGCGCCTCGGCCGAGCTGACGCATTTCGCGCGCCTCTCCGGGATCCCGGTCATCAACACTCTCCTGGGCCTCGGCGGCTACCCGGGCACAGACCCTCTGTTCCTCGGGATGCCGGGCATGCACGGGACCGCCTACGCCAACTTCGCCCTGTGCGAATGCGACCTGCTCATCAACCTGGGCGCCCGCTTCGACGACCGCGTGACCGGCAAGGTCTCGAGCTTCTGCACGAAGGCCGTCATCGTCCACGTGGACATCGACGCCGCCGAGATCGGCAAGCGGGTCCGCACCCACATCCCCATCCTGGGCAACGTGCGCGAGGTGCTCAGGATCCTGAACCAGCAGGTGAAACCCGTCGACCGCAAGGCCTGGCTCGACCAGCTCGCCGCCTGGAAGCGGGACTACCCGCTTCAGTACGGCTGGGACGGTTCCATCAAGCCCCAGTACGTGATCGAGCAGATCCAGGAGATCACGGGGGGCGACGCCATCTACTCCACGGGAGTCGGCCAGCACCAGATGTGGGCGGCCCAGTTCCTGCGCTTCAACGAGCCGAAGTGCTGGGTGACGTCGGGCGGCCTGGGCACCATGGGCTTTGGGCTGCCGGCCGCGATCGGGGCCAAGTTCGGCCGCCCGGACAAGGAGGTCTGGCTCATCGACGGGGACGGGAGCTTCGCCATGACCCTTGTCGAGCTGGCCACCGCCGCCCACTACAACGTGCCCGTCAAGGCGGCCATCTTGAACAACGCCTATCTCGGCATGGTGCGCCAGTGGCAGGAGCTCTTCTTCGAGAGGCGCTACTCCCACTCCTACTATCCCAAAAACCCCGACTTCGCGATGATCGCCGAGGGCTACGGCGTCAAGGGCTTCAGCGTGCGCGACGTCGACCAGGTGCGCAGCACGCTCGAGCAGGCGGCCGAGCACGACGGCCCCGTGGTGATGGATTTCCACGTGAGCCAGGAGGAGAACGTCTGGCCCATGGTCCCCGCAGGCGCCGGCAACGACGAGATGCAACTGGCGCCCCCGCCCCCGGATTCGCGCCGATGAGACAGATCTTCTCGATCCTCGTCAACAACCACCCGGGCGTGCTCTCCCACGTCGCGGGCCTCTTCACGCGACGGGGCTACAACATCGAGAGCATCGCCGCCGGCCCCACCGAGAACTCCGACGTCACGCGGATCGTCATCGTGGCCTTCGGGGAGAAGCACGAGCTTGAGCAGATCGCCAAGCAGCTCCGCAAGCTCTACGACGTGCGCGACGTGGAGCAGATCACCTACAATCGCTCGGTCACCCGGGAGCTCATCCTGGCCACCATCTGGGTGGGTCCCGACAAGCGCGGGGAAGTCTTCCAGCTCGCCAACGCCTTCGGGGCCAACGTCATCAGCATCTCGGACGAGACCGTCACCCTCGAGGCCAGCGGCAACGACCACAAGGTGCGGACTCTCATCAAGGCCTTCGAGCGCTACGGCATCGCCCAGATGGCGCGGACGGGAATGATATCCCTTCCCTATGACGGCATGCCCCAAGACTGGGAGCCCCTCGCCTGATGGCCGCCAACCCGCAGGAGAACGACGCCGAGAAGAGCCACACCATCGCGGTCCTGGTGGAAAACAAGTTCGGCGTCCTCGCCAAAGTCGCAAGCCTCTTCAGCGCGCGCGGATACAACATCGACAGCCTCTCGGTGGGCACCACCCAAGACCCCAACGTCTCCCGCATCACCCTGGTGACCCGCGGGGACGAACGCATCCTGGAGCAGATTCGCAAGCAGCTCGGCAAGCTCATCGACACCGTCAAAGTCATGGACATGCGCGGCGCCGAGACCGTCCAGCGCGAGATGGTCCTCATCAAGGTGGCCGCGCCCAAGGGGTCGCGCGCGGAAATCTTCCAGACCGTTGGGATCTTCCGCGGGCGCATCGTCGACATCTCACCCGACACCATCATCGTTGAGATCACCGGAGACGAAGTGAAGATCCGGGCCTTCCTGGACATCCTCGCGCCCTATGGCATCAAAGAGATCGCCCGGACCGGGAAGGCCGCCCTGACCCGCGGCTCCAAGACCCTCAGAAGCACCAAGGGCTGAGAGCGATGGCCTCCCCGGATTCGCGGCGGCGTCCCCCGATCGCCCGGGAGGGATGGGGATACACCGCGGGCTTTTTTCTCCTCGCCGCCCTCTCGGCCCTTTGGGGGGGATGGGCCTGGGGGGCAGCGTTCTTCGCCCTGGCCTGCATGGTGGCCGCCTTCTTCCGCGACCCCGAGCGCACCCCGCCGGATGTGCCCGGCGCCGTCCTCGCTCCGGCCGACGGACGGGTGGTCTCGGTCGACGCGTTCGAGACGGGGGGGCACGCCGTCCGCATCTTCCTCTCCCCCCTGGACGTCCACATCAACCGCTCCCCGGTCGCCGGGCAGATCCTCCGCGCCGAATACCGCCGGGGGCGCTTCCTCGCGGCCTTCCGTGAGGCCGCCTCGCAGGTGAACGAGCAAAACGCGCTCGACATCTGCACGCAATCGAGGGAGAATTTCCGGGTGGTCCAGATTGCGGGCGTCCTCGCCCGGCGCATCGTCTGCTGGTGCAAGGAGGGAGATGCCCTCCGGGCGGGCGAGAGGATCGGCCTGATCCAGTTTGGCTCCCGCACGGACCTGCACCTGCCGCCGGGCTACGAGGTCTGCGTCCGGAGGGGGGAGAAAGTCCGCGGAGGAGAGACCATCGTTGCAAGAGCCCCTTCCCCATAGGTTCCGCAGGCGCTTCGGGCGGACGCGGCCCAGGCGGCGGCGCGGCAGCCGCCCCTTCAAGCGCGGCATATTCCTTCTCCCGAACCTCCTCACTACGGGGAGCCTTTTCGCCGGCTTCTACGCCATCGTCGCCGCCGTTCAGGACGATTTCTGGTGGGCCTCCCTCGCCATCCTGATCGCCATCGTCCTCGACGGCCTGGACGGAACGGTGGCCCGTCTGACGAAGAGCTCAAGCTCCTTCGGCCTCCAGTATGACTCCCTGTGCGATCTCACCGCCTTTGGCGTCGCGCCCGCGGTCCTCATCTACAGCTGGGCCCTCGCCCCCTTCGGCCGCATCGGCTGGCTCGCCGCCTTCATCTTCGCCGCCTGCGGCGCCCTCCGCCTGGCGCGCTTCAACGTCTTGGCCATGGGGGGGGAGGGGACGACCGATTTCCGTGGCCTGCCCACCCCCGCCGCGGCGGGCGTATTGGCCTCCCTGGTCTTTCTCGCCGAGGATTTCGGGATCCAAGCCCTCTTCCCGCACGCCCTCATCGCCGCCATCGCCTATCTCCTGGCCTTCCTCATGGTGAGCACCATCCGCTACCAAAGCTTCAAGAACCTGAGCGGACCGCTCAAACGGCCCTTCCGGGTGCTGGTGGGGGCGGTGCTCGCCCTGTTCGTCGCGGCGGCCGCCCCCCAGGTGGTGGCCTGCCTCGCCACGGTGGGCTACGCCGCCTCGGGGCCCATCTCCCTCCTTTTCCGCTGGAGGCGCGCCAAGGAGCGCACCGCTTCACAGGAGGAAGCCTCCTCCCAGTCTCTCTAGGGGGCCGGTTTGTTGCCATCTCCCTCCCGGAGGGCACATAATGCGCCCCCGCAACGACAGGCTCCGCGCGAAAGCGCCCGAATCCCCCCGCCCCCCCCTTCCGGCGCCGGGGCGGCCGGAAGGCCGATGGAGAGAATGCGCGCGCCATCCCTCAGATTCTTCACCCCGCGGCGGGCGAGGCCGCTCAAAACCCTCCTGCTCGGCTTCCTCCTCATTCTCCCTCTCGCGCCCCCGGCCGCGGCGCAAATTGCCCCGCCTCCCGGCCGAAGGGCCGATCCCGCCTCCCCCCGGGAGGAGAGGCTCCGCTTTCTGCGCGATCCCACCGCCGCCGCCGCCATCTCGGCCGACGACCTCATCGAAGACCGGGACCGCCAGCGAGTGGTCGGCCGCGGCTTCGCCGACATCCGCTACCTGGGCAATCGCATCCAAGCCGACTACGTCGAGGTCCAAACCGGGACGCGCGACGGGGTGGCCACGGGCAACATCATCTTTCAGACGGCCAACGACCGGATCGTCGGAAGCCGGATCGAGTTCAACCTCGACAGCGAGCGCATGGTCATCTACGACGCCCGCGGCTACATCGCGGGCACCTACTACATCACGGGCGGCCTCGTGCGCCGGCTCTCGGAGGACCGCTATGAGATCGTCAGCGGAACCTTCACCACCTGCGAGGGCGACCGGCCCGACTGGGCCTTCCGCTTCCAGCGATCGACGTTTCAGATCGAAGGCTACGCCGTGCTGGAGACCCCCTCGGTCGAGCTGGCCGGGACTCCCGCGGCCCTCCTGCCCTGGGCGGTCGTCCCCGTCAAGACGAAACGCGCGAGCGGCTTTCTCCTGCCGGGCATCGGCGCGGGGAACCGCAACGGCTTTCAATTCTCCCCCTCGTTCTTCTGGGCCATCAACGACTGGTCCGACGCCACCTTCGGCTTCGACTATCTCACCAAGCGCGGCATCCGCTATAAAGGGGAGTACCGCTACGCCTTAAGCCACCTCACCTCCGGGCAGATTCAGGCGAGATCCCTCAAGGACAAGCTCGAAAAAACCACCTTCTGGGACATCAAGGC